>CAYRAC010000018.1:0-19632 GCA_964422045.1 uncultured Steroidobacteraceae bacterium | reverse complement strand
GCGGTAATGGGAGTGACTGTCGTTGCGATGATCGCCACCACGTGACTCACGGCCTTTAGGTAAGCTGGCGCCTCATGAGTGATCCGCGATCGCTGCCGGATGCCGCCCTTGCGCCGGACGAGCCCACCGAAAAACTGAACACCAAGGCCGCCGGAATCATCGGCCTCGCCGTAATGTGCAGCCGGCTGCTCGGCCTCGCACGCGAGCAGGTCTTCGCCGCACTGTTCGGCGGCGGTGCGGCGATGGATGCCTTTACCGCCGCTTTTCGCATCCCGAACCTGCTGCGCGACCTGTTCGCCGAAGGCGCGCTGTCGACGGCTTTCGTCACCACCTTCAGCAAGACCATCGCACGCGGCGGCGATGCGGCAGCGTGGCGGCTCGCCAACAAAGTTGCCACGCTGACGGCGCTGGTGCTCGGGGCTTTATGCATCGCCGGCATGGTGTTTTCGGCGCCGCTGGTGGCCGCATTGGCGCCCGGCTTCGATCCGGAAAAAGCCGCGCTGACCGCACAGCTCACGCGCATCATGTTCCCGTTCATTCTCTTGGTTTCGCTCGCCGCCTTGGTGATGGGGATGCTCAATTCCAAGAGCGTCTTCGGCATGCCGGCGATGGCCTCGAGTTTTTTCAATATCGGATCGATCGTCGGTGGGGTAGGTCTCGGCTTTTGGATCGACCCGCACTTCGGCCGGCGTGCGCTGCTCGGCCTCGCCTTCGCCACCGTGTTGGGCGGCGCACTGCAGCTTGCGGTGCAACTACCTTCGCTCGCGCGCCTCGGCTATCGTTTTCGCCCCGATTTTCACTGGCGCGACGCCGGCGTCAAGGCAATCTTGCTGCTGATGGGCCCGTCGGTGATCGCCGCCAGCACGACTCAATTCAATGTGCTGATCAATTCGATGTTCGCATCGACCCTCGGCGATGGGCCGATATTCTGGCTGTCGATCGCATTCCGGTTGATGCAGCTGCCGTTGGGTTTGTTCGGCGTGGCGTTGGGCACCGTGACTTTGCCGCTGCTGTCGCGTCTGGTGGTGGCCGGACAAATGGCGGCGTTCCGCGCCGAATTGGCGCGTGCATTGCGCCTGGCGCTGCTGCTGACGATTCCGTCGACGGTCGGGCTCATCGTGCTGGCCGAGCCGATCATTTCGGTTCTATATCAACACGGTAAATTCACGGCATACCAGGCGTCGCAGGCGGCCGGGGCACTGCGCTTTTATGCCATCGGGCTTGCGGGATACGCAGCGCTCAAAGTTCTGGTGAACGCCTTCTACGCGCTCGACCGGCGCAAGACCCCCATGTTCGTCAGCTTTCTCGCCGTGGCGCTCAATCTCGCGCTCAACTGGGTATTCACCCTGCGCCTGGGCTGGGGACATCGCGGACTGGCTTTTTCTACCGGCTGTATCGCGACAATCAATTTCCTGTTGCTGTACGCCTTGATGCGCAAGCATTTAAATGGTCTCGAGTCGCGCCGCATGCTTGCCATGCTGGTGAAAGTGGCGGCCGCGGCCGCGGTCATGGCGGCGATCTGCGCGGCTGCGGCGCATTGGCTGCTGGGCAGCTGGCAGACGCAGCCATTCTTGAGCAAGTCCGCCGCGTTGCTCGGCATCGTGGTGGTCGGCGCCGCGGCATTCGCGCTCTGCGGCGCGGCCTTGCACGTCGAGGAGCTGAAGGAACTGCAGCGCGCGCTGCTGCGCAGGTTGAGGCGCGCTACTTGATGCGCGCCGGGATGTTGATGCCCCGCACCACGGCCGCACGGCTCATGAACGAACCCAGCACCCGCGTGACTTCGGGGAAACTGGCGATATCCACGAGATCCCCGGCCTCGTAAAAGCCGACCAGGTTGTTGATCCAGGGGAAGGTCGCCACGTCCGCGATGCTGATGGCCTCGCCCATGATCCAGGCGCATTCCGCCAGCCGTCGGTTGAGCACACCCAGCAGGCGTTTTGACTCCGCGACGTAGCGATCGCGCGGGCGTTTGTCCTCGTAATCTTTGCCGGCAAATTTGTTGAAGAAACCAACCTGGCCGAACATCGGGCCGATGCCGCCCATCTGGAACATCAGCCATTGAATGGTTTGGTAGCGCGCGCCGGCGTCCTCGGGCAGCAATTGTCGGGTTTTTTCTGCAAGATAAAGCAGGATGGCGCCGGACTCGAACAGCGGCAGCGGTTTACCGCCGGGCCCGTTGGGGTCGAGTATGGCCGGGATCTTGTTGTTGGGATTGAGCGTGAGAAATTCCGCGCTCAACTGATCGTTGGTCGCGAAGTTCACGAGATGCGGCTCGTAGGGCAATCCGATCTCCTCGAGCATGATGGAGACCTTGACGCCGTTCGGCGTCGGCAGGGAGTACAGTTGCAGCCGCTCGGGATGCCGTGCCGGCCACTTCTTGGTAATCGGAAACGCTGCGAGCTCGTTCATAAACCCCTATCTTAGCGACAAGCGCCTGCGCGGTGCGCTATCTTTCTGGAGCGCCGTCGTCGGCGAGCGAGAGGGCGGTCAATGTCGAGCAGCACGCTGTGGTTTGGCACAATAAATGCGCCGTATCGAATCAAGCGCCCAGTCGCGCCGCGAACATGGACCTGCGTCGGGGCGCTCGCCCTACCACTGTGGGCGACATGGCCGGCTCTCGCCCTGCGCGCGTTCGAGATGCCGGCATTCGAATGCCTCACGGTCGCGTTTCTGGTCGGATGGTTGGTTTTGCGAGCGATCGAGTCTGCCGGCGTCGGCGCTTCCTCTCGGTCGGCCGAATCGTGGTTGCCGGCGCTCGCCTGCGCGGTGGGGCTGACCGGATCGAACGGCTTTCATATCCTCGCCACGCACAGCATTCCAGCCGCTCAAGCTAACCTAATCTCCTATCTTTGGCCGGTCATGATCGTGATCTTCGGCGCCATGCTGCGTCTGTTTCGCCTGCGAATGCGCCAGGTGTGTGGCCTCGGGCTTGGATTTGCGGGCACCGCGATCCTGTTGGGAGACGCGCGTTTGACGCTGGCGCCCGCCGGTATCGGGTTGGCTCTTCTGAGCGGACTTTGTTGGGCACTGTATTGTCTATTCCGGCTCAAATGGCGCGGCGCGGCGGCCCGCGTCCTGGCGCGCGGCTGCGCCGTCTCAACGTTTCTCTGCGCCGTGCTGCATCTGCTGCTCGAGCCGACCATAGTGCCGAGTTTGGGTGCGTTCGCAGCCGCAGCGGCCATCGGTATCGTGCCGCTGGCGCTCGGTAATTTCGTCTGGGATCAAGGCTTTCGCCGCGGCGATAGCCGACTGCTCGCGGTGCTCGCCTATGCGACCCCCGTGTGCAGTGCCTTGTTGCTGGCAGCACTCGGGTTGGCGGCGATGACATGGAGTCTGTTGGCGGGCGCCGCGCTCATCGCATGCGCCGGCTTGCTGTCGCGCGAGAATGCGTCTTGAAGCCCGGCGACTTGGGTTTCTCGATGCCGGCCGAATGGGCTGCGCATTCCGGATGCTGGATGGGCTGGCCGCAACGCGAAGCGCTTTGGCACGGCCACATGGAGGCTGCGCGAGACGACTACGCCAAGGTCGCGCAGGCGATCGCCCAATTCGAGCCGCTCACCATGTTGGCCGCTCCCGAACACGCGGCCGATGCACAGGCACGCTGCGGAGCCAAGATCCGCGTGCTGGCCGTCCCCTTGGACGACTCATGGCTGCGCGATTCCGGACCGACATTCGTTTTGAACGCTGCCGGCGAACGCGCCGCCGCGGTATTTACGTTCAACGCCTGGGGCGCCAAATTCCACCCCTTCGATCAGGACGCGGCGCTCGGTGCAAAGGTCGCGGAGCTCGCGTCAGCGCGCGTTTTCAAATCGGATCTCGTCATCGAGGGTGGCGGCTTTCTATCCGATGGCGAGGGAACTCTCATCACCGCAGAATCGTGCGTGCTCAACGCCAACCGCAATCCCGGATGGACCAAGGCGCAGGCCGACGCCGAGCTTCGCAGCATGCTCGGCGTCGAGAAAATAATCTGGCTGCCGGGAGACATCAGCGATGACTCGACCGACGGCCACGTCGATGGATACGTGGCTTTCACTCGGCCGGCCGCGGTACTGTGCGAGTCGGTGGCCGATCCGGATGATCCGCGATTCGCCATCATGGCGGAAAATCGCAAAGTCCTGGAGACCGAGACTGACGCGCGCGGC
Source organism: uncultured Steroidobacteraceae bacterium (assembly GCA_964422045.1). Taxonomy (GTDB): domain Bacteria; phylum Pseudomonadota; class Gammaproteobacteria; order Steroidobacterales; family Steroidobacteraceae; genus Bog-1198. The sequence continues at coordinate 15,490 of CAYRAC010000018.1, read as the reverse complement.
CGGCGCTTCGAGCTGCTGCCCATACCGGAAGCACCGCGAACGGCGGTGCCCGCGGGCGAGGACATCTATTGCCGTTCGTATGTGAATTTCTATCTGGCGAACGGCGCCGTCATCGCACCGCTCTACGGGATCGCCGAGGATGCGGCGGCCCGTGACGCGCTGCAGCGCGCGTATCCCAAGCTGCGCGTGGTGATGCTCGAGTTGCGGGATTTATTTCGCGGCGGCGGCGGTATTCACTGCATCACACAACAAGAGCCGCGCGGCCGCTAGGATAACTCGTGAAAAGCAATATGACCCGTATGCGGCTTTACCTGCCGCTGTTGACGATGTGCCTTGCCGTGCAAGCGGCGGGGGCAGCGCCCGCGGGCGCAGAGCCCGCGCCGCTGGCCATCCGTGCCGGTAAGTTGATCGACGTCGAGACGGGTCGCGTGCTGTCGAACGAGATCATTCTGGTTCGCGGTACCAAGATCGAGGCGGTCGGCACGAATCTAACCCTGCCCGAAGGCGCTCGAGTCATCGATCTATCGAAGATGACGGTGCTTCCCGGCTTGATCGATTGCCATACGCATCTCGCAGATCTCGCCGACGCGGAACCTCTCAACGTACTGCAAAGAAGCGCGGTGGAAGCCGCCTACGCTGCAATTCCCAATGCCAGCGTGACGCTGCTCGCGGGATTCACCACCGTGCGCGATGTGGGCGTGTACCGCGCCTTCAACGATGTGGCGATGCGCGATGCCATCGCGCGCGGCATCATCATTGGCCCGCGCATGTATGTCGCGGGCGCCTACATCACGATCAGCCAAGGGGCGGGCGCGATGACCGGCCTCGCGCCCGATATTCAGCTGCCGCTGGATTTGCGCTACGGTGAAGCGAATAGTCCGTGGGAAGTGCGCCAGAAAATTCGCGAACTGGCGCACCGTGGCGCCGATCACATCAAGGTGCTGTCCACGGGAGCGGTGCTCACCCACGGCAGCAATCCGAAATCCATCGAATTCACTGCGGAAGAGCTGCGTGCCGCCGTCGAGGAAGCGGCCAATTTCGGCATGCGCGTTGCGGCGCACGCGCATGCCGCCGAGGGGATCAAGAATGCGATTCGCGCCGGCGTCGCGTCGGTCGAACACGCTACGCTGATCGATGATGAAGGCATCGCGCTCGCCAAGCAGCATGGCACCTACCTCGATATGGATATCTACGATGAAGAGTGCATTCAGTCGGCTGCCAATACGCCGGCCGACTTCCTGCAGCACGACCAAGAGCTCGCCGCGGCACAACGCCGCAACTTCACCAAAGCGGTTCGCGCCGGCGTCAAAATGACGTTCGGCACCGATGCAGGCGTTTGCCCGCATGGAATCAACGCCCGGCAATTCGCCTTCATGGTGAAATACGGCATGACTCCCATGCAGGCGATTCAAGCGGCGACCGTCAATGCCGCCGACCTCATCGGTCACTCGGAACTGTTCGGTTCCATAACGGCCGGCAAGTCGGCGGATATCGTCGCCGTGAACGGCGATCCGCTCGCGGATATCCGCCTCCTCGAACACGTGCAATTCGTGATGAAGGAAGGCAAGGTCTATAAGGACGAAAACTGACCGATCGCGGCGATGAAAGACTCCCCGTAACGCGCCAACTTGGCCTGCCCGACGCCGGGAAGTTCTGCAAACTGACTCAGGGTGGTCGGCCGACGCTCGGCCATCTTGCGCAGCGTCGCGTCGTGGAACACGACGTAGGGAGGGAGGCCGTGCCGGTCCGCCAAGCGCTTGCGCAGTGCGCGCAGATGCTCGAATAACTCGTCGCTTTGCGGAGTTGTTGGGAGCAGGGCGTCTGCGGAGTTGCGCGGCCGCTTGAGCGGGGCCGCGATATGCACGGCGAGTTCTTCGCGCAGCACTTTGCCGCTCTGCGCATTGAGCGACAGCACCGGAAAGCCGTCCTGAGTCTCCTCGATGAGTCCCTGGTGGAGCAGGGCACGCCCTACGCTGCGCCAATCGTCGAGCGATCGATGCTTGCCGATGCCGTAAACGCTCAGCGTGTCGTGTCCCCGCGCGAGCACGCGTTCGCTGCGCGAACCGCGCAGAATGTCGATGATTTGCGCCGCGCCGAAGCGCTGGCCGCGCTGCGCGAGGCGCGCGACGCAGGACAAGAACTGGCGGGCCTCCAAGCTGCAGTCTTGCTGCGGGCGTGGTTCGCAGCAGTTGTCGCAAGCCGCGCAAGGCGTGGCGAAGCTCTCGCCCAAGTATCGCAATTGGATCGCACGGCGGCACCCGGTCGATTCGGCGTAGTTCTGCACCTGGCGCAATTGTTGACGCGCGATGCGCTGCTCATCGACCAGCGGCTCGCCGTTGTTGGGATCGATTTTCTGCTGAATGAGAAATTCCGCGGTGCGTATGTCGGCAGCGCCGAAATACAGTGTGCAGCGCGCAGCATCGCCGTCGCGCCCGGCTCGGCCGGACTCTTGGTAATAACCCTCCAGGGATTTCGGCAGATCATAGTGAACGACCCAGCGCACATCGGGTTTGTCGATCCCCATGCCGAACGCGATGGTTGCCACGATGACATCTATATCGTCGCGGATGAACGCGTCTTGATTGTCGCGCCGGACCACGGAGTCGAGCCCGGCGTGATAGGGACGTGCGCGGATGCCATCAGCCTGCAGCTGTTCCGTCAATTCGTCGACACGCCGGCGCGAGAGACAATAAACGATGCCGGCGCCGCCGGCTCGGGCCTGTGCCAGCAGCTCGGCGTAGGTTCGCTTGCCCTTGGCGCGCACTTGGTAGAAAAGATTGGGACGATTGAAGCTCGCCACATGCACGGCAGGATCGCGCAGCGCCAGCTGCGTCACGATGTCGCTGCGCACGCGCGGGGTCGCCGTGGCCGTAAACGCCAGTATCGGAACGAGCGGATGGCGCCGGCGCAACGCGGACAGTTGCCGATACTCGCGGCGAAAATCGTGGCCCCACTCCGAGACGCAGTGGGCTTCGTCGATGACGAAGGCGTTGATGCCGGGACCTTGCTGCAGGAGGCGCAGCGGGCCGTCCAGAAATTCGCGCATCAAGAGTCGTTCCGGCGCCAGATAGAACAGCTTGAATTCGCCGCGCAGCAGCGCGGCAGTGCGCCGCGACACATCGGCCGCATCCAGGCTCGAGTTGATGAAGCTCGCGGCAATATCGTTGTCCCGCAGCAGGCGCACCTGATCCTGCATCAGGGCGATGAGCGGCGATACCACCAGCGTGACGCCCGATTGCAACATCGCGGGGAGCTGAAAACACAGGGATTTACCGCCGCCAGTGGGCATCAGGGCCAACACGTCGCGGCCCGCCATCGCGTCGCGTACGACTGCTTCCTGCCCGGTACGAAACCCTTCGAAGCCGAAGATTTGCTTCAACGCCGCAGTCAGTTCCACCAGCACCCCGGTTAAGTTAAAGCGCCATTGTATAGGGCCATGGGAAATGAGGGGCGCCGGGAATGTGCGCGATTGACGCCGATTAGTCGGTGTTCGGAGACGGTTGATCCGGCTGCCGCGGCCGCGCTCGCGGATCGGCTATCATGGCTGCAGAACGGTCATTTAGCGGGAGGCGCCGTGAAGTTACACCTGGGGACATTGCTGGGGACGATCCTGTTGGCGGGGACGTTCGGGAGCGTCGGCGCGGCGGCGGCGCCCGTGTCTCGTCTCGAGGTTCGCATCGTCACGGGCAACGAGGAACTCGGCGCCGGCAGCTCGTTGGAATTGCGCATTTACGAGACCGGCCGTAACGTGCGGCGAGTGCCTCTGGTGCATGGCGAGGAATGGCCGCCCGATTCGACTCATATCATACCGGTGACATTGAGCGAGGTACTCGAGCCGCGCAATGTCGAGCGCTTCAGTTTGTACTATCGCAGCGCGAGCCCGCTTGCGCCGGGGCTGGAAATCATCGCCGCCGATGTCGAGCTGCCTTCGACCAAGGGCTCGCCCGATCTGCTGCTCAATGCGACGCTCTCCGGAGTTATCGCCCGGCAAGGCGAGCTTGCGACCTCTGATCTCGATCAGGCGTCGCTCGTTTGCCGCAACGACGCGGATTGCGATGATCACCGCACCTGCAACGGGCGCGAGCGCTGCGCGCCGCATGCGGCGGGCGCCGATGCGCGCGGCTGCGTGAAGGGGACACCCGTGGTGTGCCCCGTGAATCAAGTTTGCGGCGAGGGGATAGGCTGCCGCGGCATTGGCGAGAGCCCGAAACCCTGACGCGGCAGTTCAACCGCGGGCGCCGAGTTTGCCCGACGCTTCGTCCCAGAGTCGACGCGTGAGTTCCCCAGCCGGCCGCGACCGCGCTGCCAGATGCACCGCCTGCCCGGACCACAGATTGGTGAAATTGCCGCTGCCGGCAGCCTCTGCTCTTGCCTTGAGCGGGGCCACCGCCGCCGCCGCGAGCGGAAACTGCGGCGTGAACGCGGACAGCGGTCCCTGCTCGCGCATCAGGCGGTTGACGATGCCGCGCGCGGGCCGGCCCGTGAATACATTGGTGATCATCGTATCCTCGTCCGCTGCGCGCAGCAGCGCGTCAAGATAGATCTTCGACACCTTCGCCTCGGGACAAAACAGGTACGCAGTGCCGATCTGCACTGCGGCCGCGCCGAGTGCAAACGCCGCGACGATGCCGCGCGCATCGGCGATGCCGCCGGCCGCTATGACCGGCACCGCCACGGCGTCGGCCACCTGCGGCAGCAAGGCGAAAGTGCCGATTTGCCGCGACATGTCCTCAGCCAGAAAGCTGCCGCGATGACCGCCGGCCTCGGATCCCATGGCGATAATCGCATCGCAGCCGTGCTGTTCGAGCCAGCGTGCCTCGGCCACCGTGGTCGCGGAGGAGATGATTTTGCAGCCGGCAGCTTTGACCCGACTCAGGAGTTCGGTTTGCGGCAAGCCGAAATGAAAGCTCACGACTTTAGGACGATAGGCTTCGAGCAAGGTGCAAAAATCGGCATCGAATGCGCGGCGGCCGCTACTCGCGGCTGCCGCGTCGGGCTCGATGCCGAACTCCGCGTAATACGGCGCGAGGCGCGCGAGCCAGTTCAGTGTGCGTTCGGCATCGGCCTGCGGCGGCGTGTGGCAGAAAAAATTAAGATTGATGGGCCGCGACGTTTCGCGGCGGATCAATTCGAGCGACGCACGCGCCTGTTGCAAATCGAGTTGCGCGCACGGCAGGGATCCCAAGCCCCCGGCGCTGCTGACGGCGACCGCGAGCTCGGGCGTCCCGGGTCCTGCCATGGGCGCCTGGATGATGGGGATCTCGATATCAAAAAGCTCGAGAATGCGTCGATCAGTTCCCATGGCTTCCCCGCTTGACTACCGAAACGCGATTACAACAGCGGCTGTGAGCGCGAGCAACGCGGCGGCCTGGAAGCGATAGTCGCGCCACAGCGGGACGAGCTGTTGGCGCAGCTGCTCAGCAAGGCTGAAGTCGAGTTTCCATGGCGTCGCCGCGCTCGCCGCAGAGAGGCCGGCGCCCCTGCGCAAACTCACGCCGACCAAGATCGCCGCATCGAGCAGCGTGAGAATGGGCGCCGCGTAGAGAAAATGGAACTGCGTCCAATGAAGCACCGCGTTGATCAAGAACAGCGAAAAACCGCAGAGCGAACCCACGATCATGGCGGCGGCCGCGCCGTCGGCGTTGGCTCCGCGCCAAAACATACCGACCAGAAACAGCGCGACCACGGGCGGTACCGCATAGGCCAATACCGCCTGCAAATACTGCCAGAGCGACGGGAACAACTGCAGCTGCGGTGCCCAGGCGACCGCCACTACCAAGAGAGCGACGGTGCAGATGCGGCCGATTCGAACCACCTGCCGGTCGGATAACGTCGGCCGGACCTGCTTGATCACATCCATGGTGATCAACGTCGATGCAGAGTTGAGCATCGAAGCGATGGCGACCATCGTCGCCGCGACGAATCCCGCGACGACCAGGCCGACCAAACCGGTCGGCAGCAGTTTCAAAATCAGGTGCGGGTACACGAGGTCGGGCCGCGCCAACTTGGGGAACAGCAACAATGCACAGGTTCCTGGGAGCACGATCAAAAACAACACCGGCAGCTTGAGCAGACCCGCGAACAGTGCTCCCCAGCGCGCGTGATCGATGTTTTTCGCGGATAACATGCGCTGCACGATCGATTGATTGGTGCACCAATAGTAGAAACCCAGCAAGGGGATCCCGAGCAACAACCCGGGCCACGGCACGCCCGCGTCACCGGCCGGTCGGATCAGTGAAATCGCCGCGGGATTCACGCCTTGCATGACGGCGTGCCATCCACCGGCGCGGCTGAAAGCGCCGATCGATATGATGAGAGCGCCCGACATGAGTACGATGGCTTGAACTGCCTCGGTGTAGATCACCGCCTTGAGGCCTCCGAGCGTGGTGTAGAGTCCCGCCGTACCTGCCAACAAGGTCACGATCAGCCACAAGGGCCATGCCGGGAACAGCAATTGACAGACCAGCGAGCCGCTGTACAGCACGCCGGCAGAATCGACGAAGATGGTGAGAAATAGCGTGAGCAATGCGAAGTGCAGCCGCACGCGACCGTCGTAACGCTTCTCGAGGAACTCCGGCATGGTGTAGGTCTGGCTGCGAATGATGGAGGGCAGCAGGTACAGGCAGAAGAACACCAGTATCACGACCGCCGACCATTCGTAGTCGTAGACCGAGATTCCCATTGCATAGGCGCCTCCGGCGAGCCCGACCAGAGCCGTCGACGACATATTGGAGGCCAACAGCGCCAAGCCAATGACCGGCCAACGACTGGCGCGCGAGGCCAGAAAGTAATCGACCGGCGCGATCCGGCGCCGTGAGACGAAAACGCCCAGGAGCAGCAGACCTCCAGCGTAGGTCGCGACGACCACCCAGTCGAGCAGGCTGAGCACACCGAAGGCGGGGGTGCTGCTAGGCATCGCCGGCCTTTGGGCCCGGTCTTGGCGCTTCATTGACAGCGCTGACATTTTTCCCGTTATTCATGTAAGCTTTGCTTCCGACGGCATTTTTGGCGGGATCGTTGGCTTTCCCGTAACGACTAGAAATATAAATATTACAGATAGTTATAGCGCATTCATGGCGAAATCAAGTACGCGATCCGCATGCTGTAGGTCTAATTGGGTGTCCCACCCAGGCATCCCGGTTATCGCTCTATTGTTGATGGGTGCGATCGGCGCAGCGACGCCCGCCCCCGGCCAGAGTGTACATCCTGAGCTTTGGGCCGCCGCGCCCGCTCAAGCGGCGGATCCGGCCACCGAGGCATTCGTCGAACAATTGCTCTCCCAGATGAGTGTGGAAGAGAAGGTGGGGCAGATGCTCCAGGCCGACATCGCGTCGATATCGCCCGAGGAACTGCGCACCTACAAACTGGGGTCGATTCTGGCAGGCGGAAATGCGGCCCCCGGGAATAACGTGCACGCCGCGCCGCAGGCGTGGCTGGATATGACCAAGGCTTATCATCGTGCCTCGCTGCGCGCAACCAGCGCCAAGCATCCCCCGATTCCGATTCTGTTCGGCATCGATGCCGTGCACGGACATGCGAAAGTCATCGGCGCCACGATCTTTCCGCACAATGTAGCGCTCGGTGCTGCGCACGATCCTGACCTCGTCCGCCGGATCGGACGGGCCACCGCCGAGGAAGTTGCGAGCACGGGCATCGACTGGACCTTCGCACCCACCGTGGCGGTTGCGCGCGATGTGAGGTGGGGCCGATCTTACGAGAGCTATTCCGAATCGCCGCAGTTGGTGGCCGAGTACGCGGCCGCGATGGTGAGCGGTCTTCAAGGTGAACGCGGCACTCCTGAGTTCATGGCACCGGGCCATACGCTCTCGTCGGTCAAGCATTTCCTCGGCGACGGCGGCACGTCGGGCGGGCGAGATCAGGGCGACACAATGGTTTCCGAAGCACAATTGAGCGCCGTGCATGGCGCCGGGTACCCGGCGGCAATCAACGCGGGCGCCTTGATCGTGATGGCATCGTACAACAGTTGGAACGGCGTGAAGATGCACGCCAACCACTACCTGTTGACCGACATATTGAAGGGGCGGCTCGGCTTTCAGGGATTCGTAGTCGGCGATTGGAACGCTCATGAACAGATTCCGGGCTGCACCAAGTACCGGTGCGCGGCCGCAATTCTCGCCGGCGTCGATATGCTGATGGCGCCGGACAGCTGGCGGGAACTCTACAAGAACACCTTGGCGCAGGTGCATTCGGGCGAGATTCCGCAAAGCCGTGTCGACGATGCGGTACGGCGAATTTTGCGGGTCAAGACCCTGGCTGGCCTGTTCAAGCGCGCGGCGCCGACGCAACGCGGCGATAGCGGCGATTTCCTTCGGCTCGGCAGCGCAGCGCACCGCGCGCTGGCGCGTGAAGCGGTGCGCAAATCCCTCGTGCTGCTGAAGAATGATCACCACACGCTGCCATTGGATCCGCGCGCCAACATCTTGGTTGCCGGTGAGGCGGCGGATTCCATCGCCGCGCAGTCGGGGGGCTGGACTATCGACTGGCAGGGCGATCACAACAGCAATGCCGATTTTCCCGGGGCCACGTCCATCTTCGGCGGGATACGGGCGGCAGCGGCGGCGGCCGGCGGTTCGGCGGTGCTGAGCACGGACGGGAAGTTCTCGGACAAGCCGGATGTCGCAATCGTGGTATTCGGCGAGACTCCTTACGCCGAATTCGAGGGCGATCGCGAGAATCTGGAATTCTCGCCCAACGACAAGCACGATCTGGCGCTGTTGCGGCGCTTGCATGCCGCGGGCGTGCCCACCGTCGCCGTGTTCTTGTCCGGGCGACCTCTGTGGGTCAACCCGGAGCTCAATGCATCGGATGCTTTCGTCGCCGCGTGGTTGCCTGGAAGCGAGGGCGAAGGCGTCGCCGATGTCTTGATTCGCCCGATGGCGGGCGCCGCTGCGGACTTCACCGGCCGCCTGGCGTTCTCGTGGCCGGACACTGCGATGCCCGTGAACTTCGATGACGCGGGTAAGGTATCCGGCGCGCTGTTCTCCCAAGGATGGGGCCTCGACTATCACACCACCCTGCAATCGCAGCGGCTGTCTGAGGATTCGCGCATAGCGCCGCGTTGGGTCAGCCCCCACGGACAACTCGTTCATGCCGGTCATGTCACCGCGCCGTGGTCCATCTTCGTCGCAGATGACACTGCGCAGGTGCGTCTGACCACGGCGCGGCAGGAGAGTCCGCAGGGAGCGATCCTCGCCGCCTCGGACCCCGATGGCAGCGCCATCGTCTGGCACGGGACGCGCAGCGGCTGGTTCTTGATTTCCGGGCGCGCCCGGGATCTGCGCCCGCTGCTGGCCCAAGGAAGCTCACTCGAACTGCGTTATCGTGTCGACCGGCTTCCCGAACACAGCGTCAAGTTGGGCCTGCGCTGCACCGAGTCCAATTGCGGGAGTGAAGTCGGGGCAATGCGGGATGTGACCGGTGTTTTCAAGAATGGAGCGGCAGGCAGCTGGCAAACGCTGTCGATTCCGCTGTCGTGCTTTGCGGCCAAAGGGGCGAGCCTCGCAAGCGTGGAGGTCCCTCTTGCCATAGAAACCTCGGGCCGCTTCGGATTGACCATATCAGAAGTTAACTTGGCGCAAAAAACTGCGCCTGAACCAACCTGCCCGGGTGCGATCTGAGCGTTTTGCGGCGCGCGAGCTGCGCCAGCCGTTAAACTAGGGCCAGTACGCCCGAGGTTTTCGCATTGGCCATCAACCTAACTCCCGCATCGGTCACAATCCAAGAAGTTGCGGATCTTGCCAAGGTCTCGCCAAAGACGGTCTCGCGGGTCATTAATAATGAGCCGCGGGTTCGTTCCGACACTCGCGCGCGCATTCTCGATGCCATCGAGCGGCTCAATTACCGTCCGAACCTCAACGCTCGGGGGTTGGCGAGCAATCGTTCGTTTCTCATCGGCTTGTTCTGTGAAAGGCCGGGAGATTACTTAAGCGAGTTCCAGGCTGGCGCGGTCGAGCGTTGTCGCGAGTCGAGCTTGCACTTGATGGTCGAGCCTTGGGACGTGGACAGCCCGGATATCGACAAACAGATCGATACCTTGCTGGGACAGTTGCGCCTCGAGGGCGTCATTCTGCTGCCTCCCCTGAGCGATCACCCCGTGGTACTCAGCAAACTTCACGAGGCGTCCATCCCCATCGTGCGAATCGCGCCAAAACATAACCTGAGCGCCACGCCATCGATCGGCATCGACGATTACGCGGCCGCACGGCAGGTGACCGCCCATCTTGCGGGTCTCGGACATCGCCGCATCGGCTTTATTCTCGGCCGGCCCGAGCACGGTGCCACCGAACAGCGCTATCTCGGTTTTGTCGATGAGATGCGGGCGCGACAAATCCCGGTGGAGTCGGACCTCGTGCAAACCGGGAACTTCGTCTTCAACGACGGCTTGATTTGCGCGGAGCGAATGCTGCGCGCCGCCAGCCCGCCGACCGCGATTTTCGCGAGCAACGACGACATGGCGGCGGCGGTGATCTCGATGGCGCGTAAATTCGGTCTGGATTTGCCGGGCCAACTGTCGGTGACGGGTTTCGACGACGCGCCCGTGGCCACCATGATTTGGCCCGAACTCACGACAGTGCGGCAGCCGGTGGCGGCAATGGCAAGAATCGCGGCAGACTTGATCATTCAACTCGAGCCGAGGCGCAATGGCTGGCCAGAGCGCATCCCGCGCCATCTGCTCGACCATGAATTGGTGATTCGCAACTCCACGGCGCGCCTCACGCGCCGATGACCTGCGTATCCGAGGAAAATTCAGTGCCCAAGAGAATCGACGTAGGTGCAACAAAGTCCGTCACCGGTTCGAGCTATCCGACGCCTTACGATCGGCCATGCGCCCAACGGAGTCAGCGGCATTGGCACTCGGACGAGGCCGCGCGGGATACAGCCACCGCAACCGCGAACCCTATTGATCCAATGCCATCGAGAGTAACGGCCCGATGAATCGTTGGTAGTTGCGCCAGCGACCCACCGATATGTTCTGGACTTTCTGGCGCACCTGCCACTTGCTGGCGGTGATCACGGTGCGCGCGGTACGGTGAAAATCCAGGCAGCGCGCATCCCACGGCAGCCCGACGAATTCGAGCATCTTGCGACTCCACGCCTCATGGTCTGCAACCAGCCCTTCAGAGGGGACATCCAAGATTGAGTTGCCGGGTATGGTCGACCGCCAATGCTGCATCACGCGTCGATACTCGCCATAGTAATGCGCCAAATCCTGCAAATCGTTGGCGTAGGAGACCGTGGTTTCAAAATGTTGAAAGTAGATGGACAGACAGGTGTCGAGCGCATTGCGCTGCATGTGGATGATGCGCGCGTTGGGCAGCGCGGCGTGTATCAAGCCTAGATGCGCGAAGTTCGTCGGCATCTTGTCGGTCACCCGCAGCGCGTCCGCCGACAGTGCGTGCAGAAGCCGAAGATAGTCCGCGGCGAGCCCGGCCGGCATACCGTGGCGCGCTGCCGCTGCGGCGCTCCAGAACTTGAGCTCCCCGGCGCCGAAAACCGCCGGGTGAGAAGCCAGTATTTGCTCGGCCAGCGTGGTGCCGGAGCGCAGCATGCCGACGATGAATATCGGGCGCGCCGACTCGATCGCAGGGTCTCTCGGGCGATGCATCCACGCCTGATCGTAGGTGCCGATGATGCGATCGACGGTCTGGGTCAGCCGCGCGGCGTCGTACGGCGCGCGCCGTGACTTCGTGAGCTCGTTGGCGCGCCGGAAGTTGCTGAACGCCGCTTCGAAATCCCGCACGTCGTCGAAGTACTTGCCGATCGCGTAACGCAAACCGATCTCCCGGCGCGGCGGCAGCGGCCGCGCCACGATCCGCTGCGCTTGTGCCAACCAGTCTGCATCGCCGCGGGTCATCGTGCGCAAGCGGGCGAGGGCGGCCCAGGCCTCCGGCGACTCCGGCTCGATGGCGATGGCACGCCGGTAGAGCGCCTCGGCGTCGGCAAATTCTCCCCGGTCGGCGCTCGACTCGGCCAGTACGGTCAAAGCCGTTGCCGAGCGAGGCTCAATTTCCAGCGCACGCCGGCAACTTGACTGCGCGAGGGCCGTGCGCCCCTGCAATCTGAGAGCGATTCCGAGGTTGCAGTAGGCTGCGGCGAACCGCGGATTGATCTGCACGGCTCGACGATAACTCGCTTCGGCCTCGCTCAGGTCGCCAAGGTTTCGCAAGGCGTTGCCGAGATTGTTGTGCGCTTCGGCAAAATCGGGAGCGATCGCCAGCGCGCGGCGGTAACTCGCCAGTGCGGCATCGAGGTGACCGAGTTCGAGCAGCGCGTTGCCCAAATTGCTGTGCGCCTCGAAAAATTCAGGCTCGATTTGCAGCGCGCGGCGGTAGCTCGACAACGCAGCGTCGATCTGGCCGGACGCGAGTTGTGCGCTGCCCAAGTTGTCGTGCGCCTCGGCGAACAGGGGTTTGAGAGTCACGGCGCGGCGGCAGGCGATTTGCGCTTCCTCGTGGCGGCCGAGATCGAGCAGCGCGTGACCTAAATTATTATGCGCCTCGGCAAACTCGCAGTTGAGCTCGAGTGCGCGCCGGTAATGCGTCACCGCGGCGTCGAGCTGCCCGAGTCTTGCGAGGGCATTGCCTAGATTGTTTTGCGCCCCGGCATCGTCCGGCATCAATCCGGCCGCCTGGGTCAGCGCGTCGAGGGCGTCTTTGCCCTGGCGCGTGAGCGCCACCGCGAGAAGCTGCCACAGGACACCGACGCTTGGATGAAGGGTCAGCAGTTCGCGGCTGCTGCGTTCCAACTCGACGAAGCGCCCCGCATCGATCAGGGCGGCGAGCCGATTCATATCCTGCGTCACGGCCGGAGCGCGAGTTTCAGAGCCATCAAGGCTCCAACCAGATGGTAGAAAGTGCTGGCCGGCGCCGGCGAATCAACCAGCGCGCCGTCCGGCAACCGCACATCAAACCAAAGACCGGGAATCCGTGTAGCAAGATACGGTGCAAAGCTCGCGGCAGCGGCTTCGGCCGCCGTCCAGTAGCATTCCTCGCCGCTGAGCGTCGCGGCGAGCAATGCCGCCTTGAGGCGCTCGGTTTGCGGCCAGAAACGCGCATTGCCATCCGCAATCGTAAAGTCGTCGTGCAGGGCGTTGATCGCGACGCCGCCGCGTACCCCGAACTGCTCGCCGATCGAGATGAGTTGCAGGGCGGCGCCGCGCAGGGGCGCGTGGTACCACGGTTGGCAACGCAGCAGCAACCAGGCCCATTCAAATTGGTGCCCAGGCTCGATCCGGCGGCCAGCTTCGCCCGGGGATGGCGCGCCGGATGCAAGATAGGATTCACCAATTGCGCCGCTGTCCTTGCGCGTGAAACGAGATAGTGCCACATCGACCAGGCCGCGGACGCCATCCGCCCATCTCGGCGCGAGTCCGATCTCGGCCCACGCCAAGTACGCCTCCAACAAGTGCATGTGTGGATTCGGTTCTCGATAGTTAGATGGCTGTTCAAGCGAATAAAAAGTGCCGCCGTTCGCGCCGAAGCGCGCTTCGATCGCCTGGTCTAGATGCAGCGCGCGGCTCTCGTACTCGGCGCGAGCGCCCTGCGCCGTTGCCGCGGCCGCATACCCCAGCAGCGCGAACGCCTGGTCATAGAGCTGCGCGGAATTATCGAGCGGCGCCCCGTCGGCGTCCGCCAACGCGCGAATCAGCCCGTCCGGGCGCTGGTAATGGCGCGTGAAATAATCCATCCCGCGACTCACGATCGTCGCCGTATCGCCGCGCCAGCCAAGTGCGCCGGCCTGAGCAAACGCGTATACCTGGCGGGGGTGAATTCGCGCTCGTCGCGGTTGTGCCAGAGGGTTGCCGGATTGGTCGACCGCCTCGACGAAACCACCGTTGCGGGCATCGATGCCGATGTGCGCCCACAGCGGATAGGCGGCTTCGATCAGCCACGCCTCGAGGTGCGCATGCAAGGCATCGAGTGCACTCATGGCGCTTTGAGGAGCGCGAATCGCGTCGGCAGCAGCCGATAACTGAAGGGCAGAATGGCCGCACCGACTGCGGGAGCATCGTCCGACGTCAGAGCTCGAGCGACCGGCGCGATTGCCGGGATTTGGGCTGCGAACGAGGCCATGCGTTGGTTCAATGAGATTGCCAATCGGTCGACCAATGCCGCGGGTAGCCGCCCACCGATGAGGATCGCCTCCGGGTTGATCAGGCAGTTGATCGCTACGAACGAGTCTACCAGGGCCTCGGTGGATTCGTGGATCCAACGATCCACAATCTGCCGCGCGCGAGGCTCGAGGCGCGTCAGTCCATGCGGCGTCGCCACCCGATAGCCCTGCTCGGCGAGACGGCTATAAAGGCAGGACAACGAGACGATGTTCTGCAATTGGCTTTCCTCGCCCGTACGGCTGCGTGCACGCAGCCATCCGATTTCGCCGCTGCGGCCGTTCGCGCCGCGAAAATAGCTGCCGTCGGCGACCAAACCGCCGCCGAGAGCCGCGGTCACGAGCAAATAGAAGAAGCTGCGGTAGCGGTGCCCCGAGCCAAACTGCATTTCGCCGATCGCCGCCGCCGCGGCGTCGTTCTCGATGAACACGGGAATCCCGAGCACGTCCCGGATCAGGTCGTCGACGCGCACCGCAGCCCAGGCCGCGTAGTCGGCCGGTTGATCCGGAAGATGGGCGCGCGCGATGTCGTCGGGAAAGGCGACGCCTACGCCGACCAGCCGGTTGCGCGCGATGCCGGCCTCGCTCAGCAGCCGGCCGATCGAGCGCTGAAAGAACAGGCGCACCGAGGACGGTTTAGCAAAATGGATCTCGCGCGAAGCCCGAGCGCGCACTTTGCCGACGAAATCGAGCGCCACCAGCGTGACGTGATCGCGATCGACGTTGAGTCCGATGGAAAAACAGCTATCGGGATTGATCACGAACTTGGTGGCAGGCTGGCCGCGCGCGCCGTGTAGGCGCCCGGCTCGCAGGATCAGCCGGTCGCGCAGCAGCCGATTCGTGATATTGGCGATTGCCGCAGGAGTCAGGCCGGTTTTCAACACCAACTCGGTGCGAGTGACCGGACCATTGACCCGCACGGCGTGCAGGGTCACGCGCTGGTTGTGATCACCCGCTCGCGCGAGGTTGGTGCCCGACAACTGCGGACCGGCTGTCCCGGCGGTATCGGTCGGGGTCTCCGCCGGGGTGTTTTTTCGCGTGGTCTTGCGCAATTTGCGGGCTGCAAGCGTAGCGGGATCAAATGGTATCGGCTGCCAGCGCCAGCGCGCCCAACGGTCCCGCCAACGATCCGAGTCCCGGAGGCACGGCGTAGCCATCGATACCACCGGCCAGATCATCGAGCTTCAAATATCCATTGAGGCTGTCGACGAGCTGCCGTCGTATGCATCCGAGCAGCTCGGGCCGCCCCGAAACGACGCCGCCGCCGATCAAGATGCGCCGCGGCGCCGTCGCCAGCACGATGGTGTGCAGCAGCTGCGCCAGGGCATGCGCCACCAGTTCCCATACCGGGCTATCGCGC
>CAYRAC010000017.1:16376-20179 GCA_964422045.1 uncultured Steroidobacteraceae bacterium | reverse complement strand
CGGATATTGCGAATCGACAACGCTCCCGTGTGATCGCCTTGCAGGCCGATCAGACCTCTCGTCGCCAAGCCGTAATGCGGATAGGCCGAGAATTTGCTCGCCGCCACCTTGGCCTTCCAGTCGGGGCTCTGCAGGTCATAGTCGACGACCTTGCGGCCGTTGAGCCAGTGCTCGACGTGGGTGCCCCGGACCAGGAGCCGAGTCGTATTCCATTCATCGAAGGGCTTCACGACACCAGCCGGCGCGGCGTAGAGCGCGTACGCGGCGGCGGCCGCGGTCAGGCGGTTCTTACCGTCGGACGCGTTCGCATCATCCAGCAGCTGATATTCCGGGCCGCTCCAATAGATGTGATCGTACTCGCGCGTGCCGCGATAAAAGATGCCGCTGTTGCCGCCCTTGCCAATTTTCCACTCGAGTTCGAGCTCGAAATCCGCGTAGGTTTGCGTCGTCACGAGATCGTCGACCGAGCCTTCCTTGGAGAGTAGTCCGCCCGAAACATGCCAACCGGCGGGCAATCCGGGCGCTGACCAGCCCCGCCAAGCCGGCGCAGCATCATCCTGCAACAGCGATTGCCATTGTGAAGCGGCATTGGCGAGCGAGCCGCACAGCATCGCGAGCACCGCCGCGTAGGGGAGTAAATTCTTCATTGAGCACCTCAAGCATCCAGCCGGCAATAGCAGAGCTTTGCGCAAAACGTTATCTTTCAGATTCCATGGCTAACTCGCAGCGCACGACAAATTCTATCACGCGCCGGGCAATTGGCTCGCTGCTGGCCTTGTTGTGCAGCGGTGCATTCATCGCCGCGGCATTGCCCGCCCACCAGGTACGCGAGGACATCGAGTGGCTGGACGTATGGCTGCCGCACACGAACGATCACGACCTGCCGCACGTTTTACTGATCGGCGATTCGATCACCCGGGGATACGGTCCCGAAGTCGAGAAGGCGCTGGCCGGGCGAGTCTATGTCGGACGACTGGCGACCTCGAAGTCGCTGGGAGATCCCGCGTTGCTGAGCGAGGTCGAGCTCATCTTGCGGAACAATCGCGTCGACGTGATCCATTTCAGCAATGGATTGCATGGCTCCAAGTACACCGAGGCGGAATACGTCGCGGCCATACCCGCACTTCTGGCGGCATTCAAGCGGACGGCCCCGAAAGCACGGCTCATCTGGGCGAGCTCCACGGATGTCGTTGGGGCTCGCCGGCCTGACGATCTGACGCCGTCGCGCATCGCCGAGCGCAATCGCCTGGCCGCAACCGTGGTCACGAAGCAGGGCATTCCCGTCGACGATCTATTCACCGTGGTGAACAACCACGCCGATTATCACCTCGCCGATGGCGTGCACTTCACTGCCCAGGGCTATCGCATTCTGGCAGGTCATGTTGCTGCGAGTGTAAGCAGCGTTCTCGACGGACAAAACCCGCAGCCTTCGCACCCCTAGCTCTGTACTGCTTTTTTTCATCGGCTTCTGTATCTGTTATGCAAGCGCCGCTCTGCGACAATACATGCCATGAGAATCGCCAAGCCGCTGCTGCTCGTGACCACGCCCCTCGGCCTGCTCGATGGGTTCTACGAGTGTTACCGGCTTGCCGGGGGTCTGCTATTCCTCATGGTCGCGATGGTCTCGGTGCTCGGCGTGGCGCTCGCGACGGTGGTTGCGACCATTCGGCGCGAGAGCAAATCAGCCAAGGAGTACACATGCAAGCCCTGATCGTCGGATTTCTGGTGCTGATCGTTGCCAGCCTCGGACACGCGCTGTCGTCCTTGGCATCGGGCCCGGAGAAAGCCGCGCTCATGGCTCAGGCCCTCACCATGCGCATCTCACTCTCCATCGCGCTGTTCGTGTTGCTGCTCGTTGGCTACCATTTCGGCTGGATCGCACCGCACGCCGTGCATTGACCACGAGATTGCCGCGGCCGTAGTGTTCGCGGCATGAAGCTGTATCGAGTGGTGGCCGAAGAGCTGATGGATCTGATACGCGGCGGCACGTTGCGGCCCGGCGACCAACTTCCCTCGGTTCGAGTGTTGTCCGATAAGCGGCGGGTCAGTCCGTCCACGGTGCTCCGCGCTTACGAAATTCTCGAAGCGGATCGGCTCATCGAAGCGCGCTCCCGCTCCGGATACTACGTGGCGCAGCGCTCTCAACCGGCCGCGGAACCTCGCGCCTCGACGCCCAAGTCGAGTTCCACGCGCTTGGCCGTGAGCGACCTGGTGTTTCAAACCTTGGAGGCGTCCCGCAATCGCAAAGTCGCACCCTTGGGATCGGCGTTCCCCAGCCCCGCGTTGTTCCCCTGGAGCAAGTTGGCCAGATACCTCGGCAGCAGCGCTCGTCACATGGACCCCTGGAATACGGTGGAAAGCCTGCCTCCCGGCAGCACGGCGCTGCGCCGACAGATCGCACGCCGTTATTTGCAGCAAGGAATCGCCGTCGGCATGGAACAGATCATCGTGACGGCGGGCGCGCTCGAGGCGCTCAATCTCGCGCTGCAAACGGTGACGCGCCCGGGTGACACGGTCGCGGTCGAAGCACCGACATTCTATGGCTGTCTGCAGGCTGTGGAACGCCTCGCCCTCAACGTGATCGAGATCCCAACGCATCCGGCCGACGGCGTCGATCTGGCCGCCTTGGCCAAGGCGCTTGCCAAGCATCCGATTCGCGCGTGCTGGTTCATGACCACATTGCAGCATCCGACGGGGGCGATCGTGCCCACTGAACGCAAGCGCGAGTTGGTGAATCTGCTCGCAAGCCACGACGTCGCGCTGATCGAGGACGATGCGTACGCCGAATTGCAATTTTCAGCGGCGCCGTCGTTGCCGGCCAAGGCGTACGACAAGAGAGGACTGGTCTTGCACTGCGGCTCCTTCAGCAAATGCCTGGCACCCGGATATCGTCTCGGCTGGGTGGCGGCGGGACGATTCGCCGGCGATGTCGCGCGGCGCAAGATTGAATCCTCGCTGGCAACGAGCCTGCCGGTGCAACTTGCCATCGCCGACATGCTGGCGCGCGGCGGCTACGATTCACACTTGGTCCGGCTGCGCGGCGCTCTCGCCTCGCAACAGAGCGCGGCGCTCGCATCGCTGCGGCGGCATTTTCCCGCGGGTTATCGTGTAGCGCAGCCCGGCGGCGGCTATTTCCTGTGGATCGAATGCGGCGCCGGCGTCGACTCGCGCGACCTGCATCGGCTTGCGCTCGCTGCGGGTATCGGCATCGCGCCCGGGCCGATATTTTCTGCCCGCCAGCAATTCGGCAATTTCATTCGCATCAACACCGGTCATCCGTGGACTTCGACGCTCGATAAGGCGGTGCAGCGCCTCGGAGAAATCTTGCGGCGCTATTGAAGAGCGAGCGGGCCGCCGGCCAACCATTCCTTGCCGCGCGCATACAAGCGCTCCACGGCAGTTCCGCTGAGCTGCGGCATGTCGCGTTTGACGACGAAGCCGATGTGCGTTTGGGCGTAAGCCAAATGTTGATAGCCCGGCGGAAAGGCCGCGAGGGCCGCGCGGTTCAATTCGAGCTTGGCGGCAGGATCGACCGGGTCTATCCGATCCTTCTCGTAGATCGGCTGACGCAGCACCACGCCCCAGCGGCCGGCGCGCTTTTCGACGAAGTCGTAGAAACGGCCGGTGCACACAACGTCGCAGCGCACGCCGTGCACTTCGGCGCGCTGCGAGATGGTCATCTTGGTTTGCGCGATGGCGCGTTGACCCGCCAAGTCGATCGATGAGCCGCCGAGAAAGTGAAGAATGCTCACGCCCCGCGCCCAGCCCTGCCGGCTCACGCGAATGAAATCCGCGGCGGGACC
>CAYRAC010000017.1:0-16276 GCA_964422045.1 uncultured Steroidobacteraceae bacterium | reverse complement strand
TTGACGTCGATCGAGATCAATGGCACGTACTACGGCTCGCAAAAGCCGGCGACCTTCGCCAAATGGCACGACGAGACTCCGGACGGCTTTGTCTTTTCGGTGAAAGCCCCGCGTTATGCCGTGAATCGCAAAGTGCTGGCCGAGGCCGGCAGCACCATTGCTCGATTCTTCGCAAGCGGTCTGATGGAGCTCAAGGACAAACTCGGCCCCATCAATTGGCAGTTCCTGCCCAGCAAGAAATACGATCGCGCGGATTTCGAGGCCTTCTTGAAGCTTCTGCCGAAGGAAGCGGCAGGCCGGGTGTTGCGCCATGTGGTTGAGGTGCGGCATGACAGCTTTCGTTCGGCCGATTTCATTGCGCTGCTGCGCGAGTACGGCGTCGCCGTGGTGACCGCGGGCGATTCCAGCTATCCGCAAATGGCGGATGCCACCGCGTCCTTCGTCTACGCCCGCATCATGGGTACGCAAGCGAGCGAAGAATTAGGCTATTCCGAGAGCGCACTCGATGCCTGGGCGGCGCGGGCACGCGCCTGGGCCACCGGTGCCTTGCCGCCGGGGCTTGATCGCGTGGAGCGGCAGAGCGCGGACGGCAAGCCCCGCGACGTCTATCTCTATTTGATCAGCGGCCACAAATTAAAAAACCCCGCGGCAGCGAAATCCCTGATTGGGCGCCTCGCCTGAGCTCAGGCGCCCATCGCCCGCAACAGATATCCGGCCGCAGAGGCTCCGGTGATCGGCCCGAGGATCGGTATCCAGGAGTAGGACCAATCCGATCCGCCCTTGCCGGATATCGGCAGCAGCGCGTGCGCCAACCGTGGGCCGAAATCGCGGGCCGGATTGATCGCATACCCGGTGGTCGCCCCGAGAGACAGACCGATGGACCACACCAGGCACGCCACCAGAAATGGAGTCAAACCGGCAACCGCACCCGTCGTTAGAACCAGTTTGGAACTGATGGCGCCGACGACGATGACCAGGACGAAGGCACCCAGGATCTCGCTGAACAGGTTGGAACCGAAGGCGCGAATGGCCGGCGCAGTGCAGAACACCGCGAGCTTGGCGGCTCGATCGTCGGTGACTTTCCAATGTGGCCAGTAGAATAGCCAGACGAGCGCGGCTCCGCTAAAGCTGCCGCTCACTTGAGCAAGCGCATAAGGAAGCACCTTGGAGAAATCGCCGCTCTTGACCGCAAAGGCCATGGTGATGGCGGGATTGAGATGCGCGTCGACACTGCCGAACAGGTTCGCGGTAAAAATGCCGCACAGCACGGCGAATGCCCAGGCTGTAGTGATGACCATCCAGCCTGCGCCTTCGGCCTTGGTCCGTTTGAGAAGGCATGCGGCGACAACGCCGTCGCCGAGCAACATCATCATGAGCGTGCCGGCAAATTCTCCGAGTAGCGCATTTCGCATCACACGCAGCTTCCGGTTGTCTGTGCCGCGGGCTCGAGGATGTACTGCCGCGCCAGCGCGGTGAAGCTCGCGACTTGAGATTTGATCCAGCGTTCGTCTGCGCCCAGTTCTTGGGCAAGCAGGGCCGCCACGCGCGGCGCCACGGCGACGGCCGCACGCGCATTGAGTAATAACGCGCGCGTGCGCCGCGCAAGTGCATCGTCAAGTGTCCGTGACATCTCGTGCCGCGCCGACCAGACGATTTCCGCCGCGATGTACGGCAGCTCCGGATGCAGCCTCTCGCCAAGTTGCGGATTGTCATCGACGAGAGCTCGGATGCTTGCGGCGTCGCTACCGTAGACACCGAGAGCGCCGAACTGTTCGGTCTGGGTGTGATAGCCGTGGATCGGCAGATCGGCGGTTACGCACGCGGTGTCCGGCAGGCTCCCGAGCGTGATGGCGTGATCCACGCAATCCTCAGCCATGTGCCGGTAGGTGGTCCACTTGCCGCCGACGATACTCATCAACCCTGAGTTATCGACGTGAATCGTGTGGCCGCGTGACAAAGCGGACGTCTTGCCGACACCGCCGCCGGGTGCGCTGACGAGCGGTCGAATTCCGACGTAAATGCTCAGAACGTCCGAGCGTGACGCGGGCCGGCTCAAATAGTCGCTCGCGGTGGTGAGCACGAACTCGATCTCCTCCTCGAGAGGCAAGGGCTCGTAACAGGGCGCATCGATGAGCGTATCGGTGGTCCCGACCAAAGTCCGGTTATGCCAGGGGATGGCAAACAGCACCCGTCCATCGCTGGTGCGCGGCACCATGATCGCGCTGTCGCCGTTCAAGAAGGTGCGGTCGAGAACCAGGTGAATTCCCTGGCTCGGGGTCACCATCGATTCGGCGCCGGCTTCCGCCAAGCGTCGGGTCTCGTCGGTGAAAATCCCGGTGGCATTGACGGTCACCTTGGCATGCGCGGTGTGGCGCGTCTGCGTCTCACGATCTTCGAGAATGACACCGCCGACGAAGCCTTGTGCGTCCTTCACGAAATCGACCGCTTCGACATAGTTCACGACAGTCGCCCCGTGATCGACCGCCGTCGCCAGCAAATGGACGAGAAGACGCGTGTCGTCGAACTGCCCGTCATGATAGAGAACCCCGCCTCGCAAGCCCTCGCGTTGGATCGTCGGCAGCCGTTCCAGGGTTTCTTCGAGTGACAGGACCCGCGATCTCCCAAAATTGTATTTGCCGGCCAGTAGGTCGTACACCTTCATTCCGATGCCGTAGAACGGCGCCTCCCACCAGGAATAGTTCGGAACCACGAAGGGTAGATCGTGAACGATGTGCGGCGCGTTGCGCAGCAACAGCCCGCGCTCCTTCAAGGCCTCCATGACCAGGGAAATGTTCCCCTGCTCGAGATAACGAACTCCGCCATGGACCAGTTTGGTCGAACGGCTCGAGGTGCCTTTGCCGAAGTCTTCGCGCTCGAGGAGAAGCGTGGCAAAGCCGCGCGAACTCGCATCCACCGCCACTCCGGCACCGACCGCTCCGCCGCCGATAACGATGATGTCCCAAGGCTCGGTGCGGCTTGCGATCCGCTGCAGCATCTCCTCACGGTTCATCCAGGTGTGTTCCAACCCTTGGACCGGGCGACGGCATCCTGCCAGCGGCGGTACTGCAGCAGCGCCCGGTCGCGATTGCCGGCGGGCTTGAAGACCTGGCCCGCCGGACGAGTCTTGGCAATTTCCTCGACATCGCTCCAAAATCCGCTGGCCAAGCCGGCCAGATACGCGGCGCCTTGGGCGGTGGTTTCGAGGATGGCCGGGCGCTCGACCGGGATGCCGAGCACATCCGCCTGAAATTGCATGAGCAGGTCATTGGCCGCGGCACCCCCATCGGCCTTGAGTGCGGTGGATTGCACGCCGGTATCGCTCTGCATCGCCAGAATGACGTCGGTTACTTGGAACGCGATGCTCTCGAGCGCGGCGCGCGCGATGTGGCCGATCTCGGTGTCGCGTTGCAAACCGATGAGCATGCCGCTCGCGTAAGGATCCCAATGAGGGGCGCCCAAGCCCGTGAATGCCGGCACCAGGACCACATTCGAGGAATCGGCGACCGCTGCCGCCACCTTCTCGATATCCGCGGCGTTATCGAAAAACTGCATTTTGTCGCGCAGCCATTGAACGACCGCACCGCCGATGAACACGCTGCCTTCGAGCGCGTAATGCAACTTGCGGTCCGTGCTGCACGCGACCGTGGTGATGAGCTTCTGATTGGAAAGAGCAAAGCTCGCGCCGATATTCTGCAACAAGAAGCAACCGGTACCGTAGGTGCTCTTCGCGTCACCGGGATTGACGCATAGTTGACCGAACAGCGCCGCCTGCTGATCCCCCGCAATGCCGGCGATCTCGATATCGGCGAGGCCAAGCGAGGTGCTGACCTGCGACACTTTCTCGCTCGACCAGACGACCTCGGGCAAGATGCCCTCGGGGATATTGAAGAGCTGGAGCAGTTCCTTGTCCCACTGATCGTCGACGATGTTGTAGAGCATCGTTCGGGAAGCATTCGTCCGATCAGTGACGTGCCGCTTGCCGCTGGTGAGATTCCAGATGAGCCAGCTGTCGACGGTGCCGAAGGCCAGCTGACCCTGCTCAGCGCGCTGGCGGGCGCCGGCGACGTTGTCCAATATCCAGGCGATTTTCGTCCCCGAAAAATACGGATCGATCAGCAACCCGGTCTTGCGCCGCAGCGGCTCCTCGTGGCCCGCCTCGCGCAATTGGCGGCACATATCGGCGGTTCGGCGGTCCTGCCAAACGATGGCGTTATAGACGGGGGTTCCGGTCTTGCGGTCCCATACGATCGTGGTTTCACGCTGGTTGGTGATGCCGAGCGCGACCACATCACGGGGTCGGATCTGCGCTCGCGCCAAGACCTCGACCGCCGCATTGAGCTGGCTCGTCAGGATATCGAGGGGATCGTGCTCGACCCACCCCGTGCGCGGGAAGTGCTGGGCGAATTCGTGCTGGGCAATTCCCAGCACCTTGCCGCCGTGGTCGAACAACATCGCGCGGGAACTGGTGGTTCCCTGGTCGAGTGAAAGGACGTATTGCGCCATTGGCTATTTTTTCTGAGTGGCCGTGGCGAGAGCTTACCCCGCCACGCTCGCGGGCAGCAAAGGCGGATCGTATGACGCAGGAGGTATATTGTGTAAGCCTATATTTTTATTCGACTTCTGCTTCTGCCCGTCAGACGATCAATACACCTCGGGCACCAGCATCGCGGCCGGCACCGCCTGGCGTGAATAGTGTTCATGCCGTTCGCGCTCCGGCAGGACGACCGGCGGTTTCTGCACTTCGTTGTATGGAAACTGCTTCAGCAAATGATCGATGCAATTGAGCCGCGCCCGCTTCTTGTCGACCGCATGCACCACCCACCAGCGCGCCTCGGGAATGTGCGAGCGCTCGAGCATCACTTCCTTGGCCTTGGTGTATTCCTCCCAGCGGCGGCGCGACTCCAGATCCATCGGGCTCAATTTCCACTGTTTGAGCGGGTCGTGGATTCGGCCGAGGAACCGCAGGTATTGCTCCTCGTCGGTGATCGAGAACCAATATTTGAGCAAGCGGATTCCGGAACGTACCAGCATGCGTTCGAATTCGGGCACGGATCGAAAGAACTCTTCGTACTCCTCGGCGGTGCAAAAGCCCATCACCTTCTCGACTCCGGCGCGGTTGTACCAACTGCGATCGAACAGCACGATCTCCCCGCCGGCCGGAAGATGCGGGATATAGCGCTGGAAGTACCACTGCGTGCGCTCGCGGTCGTTGGGAGCCGGCAGCGCCACCACCCGGCAGACGCGCGGATTCAGACGTTGGGTGATGCGCTTGATTGCGCTGCCTTTGCCAGCGGCGTCGCGCCCTTCGAAAAGAATGACGACTTTCTGTTGGGCGGCAACGGTCCAATCCTGCAGCTTGACCAATTCAGCTTGCAGGCGAAACAGCTCGGTGAAGTAGCGCCGTCGATAGGCTTTTTCGGCATCGCCATCATCGCTCTTCGGCAGCCCGGGAAGCGGGTGCCGATCCTCGATCTCCATCTCGAGCTCTTCGTCGTAGCTGTCCGCGAGATCGCGGCTGATGCGTCGCACCAGCTCTTCGTGGTCGAGCGCCGGGTTACCTTTACCCGCTTTGTCTTTCATCGGCTTCTCCTTCAAGGGACCGGGCATGCGGAGACTCCCCAGATGCCGACGGCGTATTCCGCGATCGTACGATCGCTCGAGAATTTTCCGGAAGCGGCCACATTGAGCAGCGCTTTTCGGGCCCATTCGCGCGGCCTGGCATATAAATCGCGCAACCGCTGATCGGCTTCCAGATACGACTGCAAATCTGCCAGGTGCATATAGTAGTCCGTCTGGGTCAGCGTGTTGTAGAGCGGCGCGAACAAACCGGCATCGCCGCCGAAGTGTCCGCCGGCGATCAGGTCGAGAGCGGCGCGAGTTTCCGCATCGTGCGCATAATGCCAGCGCGGGTCGTAACGGCCGCGGTTCGCCGCGACTTGGTCGGCGCTGAGGCCAAACAGAAAGAAATTCTCCTCACCGGCCTCGCGCGCCATTTCGATGGTGGCGCCGTCGCGCGTACCCAGGGTGAGCGCGCCGTTCATCATGAATTTCATGTTGCTGGTACCGCTCGCCTCGTACCCCGCGGTGGAAATCTGATTCGACACGTCGCTCGCGGGGATCAGCCGCTGTGCCAGCGATACATCGTAGTCCGGCAAAAACACCACCTGCAGTTTGCGGTTCGCGGCCGGCAGGGCCGCAATGGTCCGCGCCAGGCTGTCGATGAACTTGATGATCAGTTTCGCGAGTGTGTAAGCGGGAGCGGCCTTGCCGGCAAAGAAAAACGTCCGCGGTGCCATGTCGAGCCGCGGATTCTCGCGCAGCCGGTTGTACAGCACGATGATGCGCAGCGCGTTGAGTAGCTGACGCTTGTACTCGTGGATGCGTTTGATGTGACAATCGAAAATCGAGCTCGGATCGACCGCGACGCCGAACTTCGAATTGAGCCACGCAGCGCATTGCCGCTTGCTCTCGAGCTTCACCTGGGCGAATAGATCGAGAAAATGTCCGTCGTCGGCCAGGGGCTTGAGACGGGCAAGGCCGCCGAGATCCGTCATCCACGCGCTGCCGATTGCCTGCGCGATGAGGCCCGCCAGCGGCGGATTTGCGAGCAGCAGCCAGCGGCGCGGCGTGACGCCGTTGGTCTTGTTGCTGAAACGCTCCGGAAACATCTCGGCCAAGTCCTTGACCGTGGTGGTGCGCAGCAACCTCGAGTGGATTTCGGCGACTCCGTTGGTGCTATGTGTACCGACAATGGCCAGGTGGGCCATGCGGATGTGCTTTACCGGCCCCTCTTCGATCAAGCTGATCCGCTGGATGCGCGCCTCGTCGCCGGGGAACTTCGAGCGTACCGCGTCCAACAGGCGGCGGTTTATCTCGTAGATGATTTGCAATTGCCGCGGCACCAACAGCTCGAACCATTCCAGAGGCCACTTTTCCAACGCCTCGGGCAACAAGGTGTGGTTGG
This sequence comes from uncultured Steroidobacteraceae bacterium, assembly GCA_964422045.1. GTDB lineage: Bacteria > Pseudomonadota > Gammaproteobacteria > Steroidobacterales > Steroidobacteraceae > Bog-1198. Next base: position 9,312 of record CAYRAC010000017.1, on the reverse strand, counting down.
TGTATCCGAGCGTCCGGCACGTCAGATCCCAGGCGCGATCCCAATCTAGATTCGCCTCGTCGAGCAAAATTCGCATCAACTCCGGGACTGCGAAGCTCGGATGCGTGTCATTGAGCTGCACGGCTGCCTTGTCCGCGAGCAGACTCCAGTCGCGGTTGCTGCGCCGAAAGCGCCTGACCAGATCGGCGAGCGAACAGGCCACCAAGAAATACTCCTGCACGAAGCGCAGGCCCTGGCCCAAACTGGTCGAGTCATCGGGATACAGCACGCGGGTCAAGGATTCGGCCTCGAGCGCCTCGGCCACGGCCCCGACGAACTGGCCGTGGCTGAAGGCCTGGAAGTCGAAATAATCCGGCGCTCTGGCGGCCCACAACCGTAGCGTATTGATGGTCTTGCCCCCGAAGCCCACCACCGGCCGATCGTAAGGAACTCCGATGAGGCGCGACGGCTTGCCGGCGATCGCGCGCAAGGTGCCCTCGCGCACCTCGTACGAGCAGTTAAGATGGATTTCCACTTGGTCGCGCACTTGCCGCACTTCCCACGGATCAGGGCAGGCCAGCCAATTGTCCGGCCGCTCCTGCTGCCATCCATCCTGGATGACTTGTTTGAACATGCCGTACTCGTAGCGCAGGCCGTAGCCCATGGCGGGCAGCTCGAGCGTCGCCATCGAATCGAGGAAGCACGCGGCCAGCCGCCCGAGGCCACCATTGCCGAGCCCCGCATCCGGCTCCTGCTCCAACGTGGCCAGCCAGTCGAGCCCGAGTTCTTTGACCGCAGCGTGCGCATCGGCATCGAGCAGCAGGTTCGCCACGTTATTGGCCAACGAGCGACCGATGAGATATTCCATCGACAGATAGTAGACCCGCTTGGGGTTCGCCCGCGCATAGGCGCTCTCGGTCGATACCCAGCGCTGCGCCAAGATATCGCGCACCGACAGAGCGAACGCCTCGAAGCGCTCGCGCGCCGTGGCCTCCGATGACTCGACCAGCCTATCGAACTTGAGGTGACGCTGGTACAAGGATCGCATCTCGTCCGTGCTCAAAATTGCCCCCCGGCGTCGCGTGCGTTCAATGTTCCGTCGGGAAGAATACCGCGCAAATATTGGAGAAATGTGAACATTCAGGCGCTGATCGTGCGGTCTGCTAAAGTTGAAAGTACTCCAATGCCGACGTTTGCCGCTATCCGCACCCTACCCCACTGGCTTGCCGATGCCATCGTAAAAAGCTTGTCGGGCATCGCACTCGGCCTGTTTCTCGCCTTTGCGGTCTTGCCGCTGGTGCGCTGGCTGTTTCCCGACTTCCAAGATTGGAGTATCGACCGCGGCATGCGCATCAGCGAGATGCTGCATCCGGTGGGATCGAACCGCACCGAGCGCGCGTTGGGCGTGCGCGGCTATGTGTTCGTCGATGTCGATACGGGCGATGACCAATCGAGTCAGCAGGCCTGCGATCGCGTGTCGCGAAGTTTCGCATCGCCGGTCCCAATGCCCTGGGACTGCGCCCCCTGGCGTCCCGTCAATCGATATCTGTTGGCCTCGATCGTCGAATCGCTGCGCGCCCGGGGCGCCAAGCTGATCGTGGTCGACGTGCTGTTGGATGCCGGCGGCTACCCGCTGCCCTCGCAGGAGTCGTCGGCGCTGATCGCCGCCTTGCAAGGCGCCGGGTCGCCGGCAATCGCGGTGCTGCCGGTCCGGCCGTTGCCCGATACGCTTCCCGGCGATGAACTGTCGATTGAGCCGCAGGCGATATCGGGCCTGAGCCTTGCGCAGGGGCTCGCGCTCGCTGCGCCCGCGCTCCCCTATCCCGGCGACATCCTGCGCCGCTATGTCGCTTGCTACGGCGCGCATACGGCGCAAGGTCATGAATCGATTCCGAGCGTGGCCACTCGCGTCGAAGCGGCGTTGCGCGGCGCCGCCGACGCGCGCGCGCTGTGCCAGCACGATCCACAAGCGCTGCCGGCGGCAATGCGCATCGCCTTCACGCTGCCCGAGGTACCCGCCGAACCGACGACGGCCGGTGCGTCTCGCGACAGCGCGTTGTGGAATCGTTATCACCTGTTTCTCGATCGCTGCCGCGCGATCGATCTGGACGACAGCGACGCCGCCTGCTCGCAATCGAGTCTATTTCGGGAAAAAATTGCCATCATCGGAACCTCGTCGCGAGCCCGCGGCGATCGTCATTTGACGCCGCTCGGCGAAATGTCCGGCTCCATGGTGGTGCTCAATGCCATTCGCAGCCGCTTGCAAGAGAACTCTGCAGTTGCGACTTCGCTCTTCAAACAAGTCCGTCACGACCTGGCGGTATGCGGCCGGGCGGCGTGTGTTTGGTTCATTGCGTTCGTGCTGCTCGGCATGATTGCACAGCGGCATTTGGGGTCCGTGGCCGCGTTCAGCCTGCGCCTTGTCGTCGTACTCGGCGCCCTGACCGGCGTTCTGTGGGTCGGCGTCAAGGGGTCGTTCAGCGTTGCCGGCACGCCGCAGAATCTGAACTTGATGTTTCCGTTGCTGGCGTTCGGCTTGGAGATGTATACCAATGCTGCTCGGCACTTGGAGAAATTCATCGAGCGGCCCATCAACCGGTGGATCGGCAGGGTTAGAACACAGGATTGAGCCATGTATTCGCATACCGGCAAATTCGTCTCATGCCTTTATGCCGCCTTGAGCCTGTCGCTATCGAGCACGGGCGCGATCGGCGCCGCCTCCTGCAACCAGTCGCCATTGAAGATCTCGGCGTCGATCGAATTCATCAACCCGGACAATGCGACGCTGACGGTTCGGCACGCGGGAGTGGCGGACCGTCAGGCGCGGGTCGGCGACTGTCTCATCGCCGGCGATCGGGTGATAGTGCCGGCGACCGTGAAACTCGCCAAGGTGTTCACCAATGAGCGCTTGATTCGCTTGCAACCCGATACGCCGCCTTACGTGGTGACCGGCGGCATGGTGCGCATCGCCAGCCAAGCGGCGACTTATCTCGCTGCCGTGGTCCACGCGTTGAGCAGCGAGCCCGCCCCCGACTTGCCGAACGCCACCGCATCGCGATCGTTCGCCGATCCGCCGCTCAGCGCTCTGCGCGCGATTGCCGGGTTGAATGTTGCGAGCACGCAGCGAATTCCGGGAAGTGTCGCGCAAATCATCCTCGCGTGGCAGCCGCTCGGCGCCGCTCCGCGCTGCGCGCTCGAGAGCGCCGCAGGCGGCATCGAGGCATCGCCGGGTGCGGAGGAGTCTTGGTGCGCCTTGCGCGCGCCCGACGGTATGACCGAGGCCGTCGTCTCGATCGATGGCGCAAATCCCGCGGCCTCCATCCAATGGAAAGTCGTTCGGGCCGCCGACGCCGATGTGCCGCGGCCGGCGTGGCTCGACCCGGACTCGCGCGGCGCCCTCTCGAATGCCGACCGCGCGGTGTGGGGCCTGTGGCTGTACCGCGAAGCGGGTACCGAATGGCGCCTTGCCGGCCTGTCGATGCTGGTCGCGAATCGCTCGACCTCTTGGGCCACGGCGCGAGCGACGCGGGAAATAATCGCCCGCTAGCTCCGGTCTTCTCGCCATGTACGTATTGCGCAATTCGTTGACAGCGCTACTGCTCGCTTGCGCGCTCATCGCGCCGGCATTGTCGCGCCCGGCGGTGGTCGAATTATTCACCTCGGAAGGCTGCAGCTCGTGCCCGCCCGCCGAAGCCTACGTCGGCGATTTGGCGCGACGCGCGGACGTGCTGGCATTGGCATTCCACGTCGACTACTGGGACGATTTGGGATGGCGAGACCGTTTCGAACTGCCCGAGGCGGTGCAACGTCAGCGCCTGTACGCCAGGAACCTGCGCCTGGCATCGATCTATACGCCGCAGATCGTGGTCGATGGACGCGGTGATTTCGTCGGCAGCGACCGCGCGTCGATCGCGGCAGCGCTCGCTCAAAGCCGCGCGGGCGTTGGGGTCGCTGTCGCGATACGCGACGGCGAAATCGAGATCGATCTGGCTGCTGCGGATGGCGCACAGCCAAGCGAGGTGCTGCTGGTGTCCTACGAGCGTAGTGCAGTATCGGCGATCGGCCGCGGAGAGAACGCCGGTCGGACACTCGCAGAATTTAACATCGTCCGTTCCATTCGCAGTCTCGGTGCCTACGACGGCCGGTTGCAGCAGTATCGCGCCGCCGTCAAAACACTCCCGAGCGATGCCACCGATGTAGCCGTCCTGGTGCAGTCCGTCGGTCAGAGCGCCATCATCGGCGCGGCGGCACACAGCCTGCGTTGATATAATCCGTAGCCGTCCCTTCTCGAGGAGCCGAATTTGAGCTTGGCCTCGCTTTGGTGCCTGGACCCGTCGGTGACCTATCTCAACCACGGCTCCTTCGGCGCCTGCCCGGAGGCAGTGCTCGCCGTACAGACGGCCTTGCGCCGCGAGTTGGAGCGCGAGCCGGTGGATTTCCTGGTGAATTCCCTGCCCGCCCGCCTCGCTGCGGCGCGGGCCGAATTGTGCGCCTTTCTCGGAGCCGATTCGGCCGATCTTGTGTTCGTGCCGAACGCAACCACCGGCGTGAACGCGATTCTTCGCTCACTATCGTTTACACCCGGCGATGAATTGCTCCTCACCAATCACACGTACGCGGCGTGCCGCAACACCGCCGATTTCGTGTGCCAACGAAGCGGCGCGCGGGTGGTGGTGGCGCAGCTGCCTTTCCCGTGCCCTCATGAAGACGAGATCGTCGCCTCGGTGCTGAGTTGCGTGACGCCGCGCACGCGTTTGGCACTGCTCGACCACGTAACGAGTCCAACGGCACTGGTCCTGCCTGTGGCGCGCCTGGTCAGCGGCCTCGAGTCGCGCGGCGTCGATACTTTGGTCGATGGCGCGCATGCCGCCGGCATGGTGGCGCTCGAATTATCGACGCTGGGAGCGGCTTACTACACCGGCAACGCCCACAAGTGGCTGTGCGCGCCGAAGGGCGCCGCGTTCCTGCATGTGCGCCGCGACCGCCAAGCGCAGCTGCATCCGAATGTGATCAGCCATGGCTACGGCGCGGGATTTCACGCCGAGTTCGATTGGACCGGCACCTTCGATCCGACGGCGTGGCTGTGCGTCCCAGAGGCGCTGCGCTACATCGAGGGCCTCAAGCCCGGCGGCTGGCCCGAGGTCATGGCCGCGAATCGCGCCTTGGCGCTGTCGGCACGCTCCCTGCTCTTGGACCGCTTGGGGTTGGAGGCTCCGTGCCCCGACACCATGATCGGATCCATGGCCTCCGTGCCGCTGCCGCCGGCAGCTGCCGGTTCACCGGCGCAGCGCTTCGACGCGAAGGCTCTGCACGCCTGGTTCCGTGAACGCGGGGTCGAAACGTGGCTGTATCCCTTGCCCGTGCCGCTGCTGCGCATTTCCGCGCAGCTTTACAACGACCTCGATCAATTCGAGCGGCTTGCGAACCTGCTCGAAGAAGCGCTGCGTGGCAGCTGAGCAAGAACAGAGCCAGATTCGAGCGCGGCTTTCGACGTTCGACACGGCGATGGTCGTGTTTAGCCTGGTGGTGGGCATTGGGATTTTTCGTACGCCCACGATCGTCGCGGGCGCGGCCGGCGGCACGACGCTATTTTTCGTCGCGTGGATTGCGGCCGGAATCATCAGCCTGATTGGCGCGCTGACCTTCGCGGAAATCGGCTCGCGCTACCCGCGCGCCGGCGGCTACTATCGCGTCGTGGCCGACTGCTACGGCCCGACGCCGGCGTTCATGCTCAATTGGTCGCAAACGCTGATGCAGGGCGCCGGCGCGGCGGCGGTGGCGTTCATCGGTGCCGACTATCTGATGCCGGTGTTGCTGCCGCCATCTTGGCGCACTGCGCATGCCTCCTTGGTGCTCGCGTGCGCGACCATGCTCATCCTGCTGATTTTCAACTACCGCGGGGTGAAGCCGGGCGCGCACGTGCAGAATTTTCTGTCGATCTTGAAGATTGCCATGATCGTTGGCCTCGCCGTTCTGGCGCTGCTGCTCGCACCGCACGCGCACGTGCTCGAACCTCGATCGCAAGCCCCGCTCGCGCCGCGCTTGTTGTCGGCGCTCATCCCCTGTTTCTACGCCTACGGGGGTTACCAATTGACCATGAATCTCGGTGCCGACATGCAGGAGGCGCGGCGCCGCTTTCCGCTCGCCATCACCGCCGGCATGATCACCGTCGTAACCCTGTACCTGCTGTTGAATTTTTCCTACCAGCGCGTGTTGGGCATAGCCGGCATCGCCGGCTCGAAGCTCGTGGCCGCGGCGCTGTCGCGCGCAACATTCGGACCCTCCGGTGAAATGCTGGTCTCGATCGCGGTATTTCTGTCCGCCGCCGGCTTCGTCAATGCCACCATCATTCAGATGCCGCGCAGCTTCTATGCCATGGCGCAAGACGGCGTTCTGCCGCGCGCGTTCCTGCGCGTGAATCCCGACACACAGGTGCAGGAGGTCGGGCTGTTGTGCTTCGGGGCGACGATGCTGCTGCCTGCGTTCCTGCTGGGCTCATTTGAGAAGCTGCTGCAGTACGTCATCTTCACCGATATGTTGACGCTCGCGGTCGTGGCCTCGACGCTGTTCGTGCTGCGGCGCCGGCGCACCGGCGAAGGCGGATTTTCGATGCCTGGCTATCCTTGGTTGCCCGCCGGCTACATGGTGTGCCTGCTCGGCGTGGCAGGGCGCGTCTTCACGGTGGAACCGAGACTCGCGCTCGCCGGAATCGTCATCCTCGCGACCGGCTGGCCCTTGTTTCGCCTCGGACACAGGCTTTTCGGGGGCCGGCCGAGCTAACGAACGTCTCCCCACTCGGGAAATGCGACCAACGCGTCGACATAGTTGTGGATCACGTCGGTATGGGCGTCCTCCTGCCAGCCGCCCGGCGCGGGGTTGTTGGCCAGATCGCGCGGCCGGCCGAATTCGTCGATCGAATACAGCGTGAAGTTCAGCGCCTGGCGCGCTTCGCCCGCCCATTGCGCGCAGCCGGTGGCGTTTGCGTGCAGCGCGAGCACGGCGCCGTAGGTCGAATTGATGCCGCCCCAGGCCTGGTGATCTTCATCCTGTTCGTGGCAAACGGTGATGCCCGCTTCTTCATGCGTGAAGTTGGCGCGCACGAAAGCGATCAGCGCCTCGGAGGCAGCGCTCCAATCTGCGTCGAGGAAATGCTTTTTCTCGAGCAGGTAGCGCGCGAGGTTCAACGGCGCCCAGGCGGAGCGATTGGTCGGCGTGTCATGGTCCTCGAAGAACTGCGCGAACAGCGCCCCCTCGGCGACGGCATCCGGGATCTGATATACGTTGATCCAGTCCCACAGGCCTTGCCGCGCGGCCATGAATTCGCCGTAGCCTTGCGCAAGCAGCGAGTCGAACAACCGCAGGATGTAGGTCATGTTGCCCGAGATCGGGCCGCGTCCCTCGCCGCTGCGATGGTCGACGCGAAACGGCCACGGCGAGCGCGAGCTATCCCCGGCTTGCTGATTCGCCGCGAGCACTCGAGCGTTCTGCAAAGCCTGCTGCAAATACTTGGCCTCGCCGGTCGCTTCATACAGCTTGAGCAAGGCGTACCCCGCAATTCCGCCCTTGTCGGGTTCAATCTCGTAAGGACGATCGCTCTGCGAGCCGCAATCCGCCGCCAGCGGGAACTGATCGCGCTTGCCGGTCGAGCGCGTGAAAGCCGGATACTTGCCCGCATTCGGCGTCAACGATTCGGTTACCAGGTAGTCGCCCATGGCGCGTGCGGTCTGCAGAAACCGCAGATCCCGTCCGCCGCGCAGATCATGGAATTTAAGGTAGGACAGGATCCCCATGCCATTCTGCGTGGCTGGAATCGTATCGGTGCGGTCCGCCAGGGGAGTCCACTCGCCGTCGAGGAAGGTGGCAAGGACGAAGCGCGGGTAGCCATGATCCGCCGGGCAGCGCTGGTAGAAATTCATTTCCCGGTCGAGGGCATCGTTCCACGACGTCCACGGCAGCAGCCGGCCCTCGGCGTCGAAGCTCGCCGCATGCCCTGCGATCGTCACCGCGGCTCGACTTTGAAGATCTGTCACGCCCTGCACGATACCGGCTCAGTGCTCAAACGCAACCTCAGCGAGCGTCGAGCTCGGGATAGTGTCGGAATATTCCCTCGCGGTTGAACGCGATGCGCCGCGGCGACTCGAGATAGGCGGCGATCCGCGGCCGCTCGGCAACGCGTTCCTGCAGCAGCGCGAGGCGCCGATACTTGGGCGCCGCCGCGGCGATAGCCCGCGGAAAGGCATAGTGCATGCCCGCCATGATTTGGAACATCGACAAGTCCGCGTACGTCAGTTTCGCGCCGGCGAGATAAGGTTCGCCGCGCGGATTGTGCGCGAGCACGCGCTCGAAGTAACCGAGAAATTTCGGAACGCGGTTTTTCAGAAAGTCCGCCGCGCGGCGCTGTGCCTCCTTCTTCTGATCCTCGTAATAGAAGCCGGCGCCGATGGGATGATGCGTGTCGTGTACTTCGCTGACGAAATCCGCCATCGTGAGCTGCAATTGTTGCACCCACAGCCGGCCGGCCGCCGCTCGCGGAGCGAGGCCGTGCCGCAAGCCTAAGAACTGCAAAATAGCTGCCGTTTGGCCAATGAAGAGCGTCCCGGCCTTGAGAACGGGCGCAGCGAACGGCGGCCGCTCGAGCTGGCGATCCTCGAGCATGCGCTCGAGCGCCGCGATACCGGCTCCGCGGCCGGACTCGCGCGCCACGTCCCGATAAGCCGCGCCCGCCTCCTCCAAGGCCAGCCTGACGAACTCGCCGCGGCCCTGTATCGTCGGCCAATAGAAAAGATCGTAGCGCATCGTCCAACCTCGCATAGGTCCCCTTCGAAAGATTGCAGTTTGACCGATGAGTTCCCTACACTCGACTTCAGGGGAGCATGGCAGCCAAGGTATGAAAACTCACGCACTATCGACACGTCTCGCGCTGAACGTTGCCATGCTATTCGGCGGCGCGAGTCTCGCGCAAGCGCCGCCGCCGGACGACAGCGCGTTTCGCGCGCTGTACAAACAACTGGTCGAGATCAACACGACCCGCTCGGTGGGTAGCTGCACCCAAGCAGCGCAAGCGATGCGCGCGCGTCTGCTCGCGGCGGGAATTCCCGCCACCGACACGCAAATTTTGGCGCCGCCGGAGCGTCCGCAGGACGGCGCACTGATCGCCGTGCTGCACGGACGCGACGCGGCCGCCAAGCCGATTCTGCTGCTCGCGCATATCGATGTGGTCGAAGCGCAGCGCGAGGATTGGGAGCGCGACCCATTCAAACTTGTCGAAGAGCAGGGTTGGTTCTATGCGCGCGGCGCGAGCGACGACAAGGCGATGGCGGCGGTGTTCACCGA
>CAYRAC010000016.1:0-20347 GCA_964422045.1 uncultured Steroidobacteraceae bacterium | reverse complement strand
AACAAATGCGGCAGGAAAGCGATGCCGAGGTCGCCGACATGTTTAACAACGCCGTCGGCATCACGGTGGTCAGAAGCAATTCACTGGGCGTAACGTTTCTCTCTCGCGGATTTCAAATCGGTACCTATCATCTGGACGGCGGTGCGGCTATCAATGCCTTCAGCGGCAGTGCTTTTTTTGGAACGTCCGATTTGGGTGAGTTCGACCACATCGAAGTGCTGCGAGGCTCGGATGCGCTGTTCGGCGGCATGGGTAATCCTAGCGCCACGATCAGCTTGGTGCGGAAGCAACCGCTCGACACGAACGAGGTCATGTTCAAGGGATGGGCCGGTTCCTGGAATAATTATCGCGTTGAGGGTGATGTTACCGGGCCACTCGCACTCGACGGCGCGCTGCGCGGGCGACTGGATGTTGTCTACGGACATCGGGACTACTTTTACGACACCGCACGCCTCGAGACTAAAACAATCTTCGGAGCGCTCGAGTACGATTTTACCTCTCATACTCTGTTAACTGTGGGCGGCAGCTATGACTGGAACGACGCCGTTCCTTTTGGCTTTGGCTTGCCGGCTTATGAGGACGGCAGCGATCCGCATTTGCCGCGCAGCACAGCATTGGCATTTAACTGGTCGCGTTACGACACCCAGACGCGCGAGATTTACGCTCAGCTCCAGCAAAAGTTCGCTGGCGTTTGGAAACTCAAGATCAATGCAACATCCTTGAAAGAAGCCGCTGAGTTCGGCTACGGAGGTTTCGAGTCCCCGATCGATCCAGTTACCGGCGCACTGCCGGGGCTGCCGTCTGCACTGTTCACCACGCGCCCCAACACTCAGGATTCATTTGCCTTCGATACGACGCTTACGGGAGCCTTTACCTTGTTCGGTCACCGCGTCGAAGTCGCGATCGGCGGTGATTACACACATTTCGAAGCGATTCTTGCGCAACGTAGCGTCGAAAGTTTCGGGCCAGCGGTGAGCAATGTGTTTGCCTATGACTCTGCAAACTATCCCAATGCACCAGCTCCTCAATCTTCCCTTGAGCAGGAGTCGGATTTAGCCACTTCGAATCAGAGCGGGGTATTCGCCTCTTCAAAAGTATATCTCGGTGATGCTTGGTCAGTGGTCGGGGGCGCCCGAGTGAGCAACAATCGATCCACAATCAATTCCTCGGTTCATCTTTCCGGGCTGCCGACTTTCACAATAACCTTGCCGGTCAAGGATACCGCCAAGGTAACGCCCTATGCCGGCGTGATGTACAACCTCAGCGAGCACTATTCGCTGTACGCGAGCTATGCCGATGTCTACCAGTCCAACAATGGATTTCGACTCGCTGACGGCGCATTCGTGCCGCCCATCGATGGGGTTGACGAGGAAGCGGGCGTCAAAGGCGTCTGGCGCGACGGTACACTCAATGGGTTCCTCGTCCTCTATGCCATCGATCAGCACGGGCTAACCGTGGCGGACGGTAATGCGTCCCCTGCTGACCTGTCTCAGCCGAATTGCTGCTATCTGCCGAGCGGCAGTAACAGAAGTAAGGGCCTCGATGTGGAGCTCGACGGTACACTGGCGACCGGCTGGCTCATCGGCGCTGGGTACACATACAACATTAATCACGGACAATTCGGCGGCGAATTGTCCACCCAGACCCCTAGGCACCTCTTTAAGCTGTGGATGAGCGAGCAATTGCCTGGCCGATGGAATCGCTGGACGGTGGGGGGCAATCTGCAAGCGCAGAGCAGTAACTTCACCGAAGGCCAGTATTGCCCGCAGAGTTCTCAGCTGGGACCTTGCATCAGTCCTATCGTTTCTTACAAGGAGGTGCAAGGATCCTACGCGTTCGTGAACCTTCGAGCCGGGTATCAAGTCAATCGCCATTGGCGCGCGACGTTGAGCATTAACAACGTATTTGATCGCATCTACTACCAGACTATAGGCTCCCCCGCCACCGGGTCTTGGTATGGCGAGCCGCGTGGATTCTTGCTCCGGCTCGACGCTCGATACTGATTGGAGGGACTCTCGAATGAATTCGATCGACCCGTTACCGCGCATGCCGGAGCAGCGCCGACATTTGGTGTACGAGTCTGGCGAGTGGGTAGTAGATCTCACGCGGCGGGAACTGCTGACGCGTGGAGACCCTGTTCCCCTGGGGAAGCGAGCGTTTCAGGTGTTTGCAGTGCTCGTAGAATCGGCCGGGAAACTCGTCACCAAGGACGAACTCATGGCACGTGTATGGCCCGGCGTGATCGTCGAGGAGAATACCCTTGAAGTCCACGTATCCGCAGTGCGCAAGGCGCTCGGACCCGATCGGGGAACGCTGAAGACGTCCTTCGGGCGTGGCTATCGCCTCCAAGGAGACTGGACGATCCGGCAAGAGAACCCACCAGCGGTTTCGGATTTTCCCGAACCGCCGCGGATGCCTACGAAGCGGTTTCTGACCAACGTGCCGGCGGCGGCATCTGATGTTATTGGGCGAGCTCCTGCGGTGGAGCAACTGCGAGAAATTCTCTGCGCCTACCGGATGACTACGCTGACCGGACCCGGTGGAATTGGGAAAACCACGTTGGCGCTGGAGCTCGCGCGCAGCCTATTTCCTGCTTTCAATGGTGATTGTTGGCTGGTAGATGTGATTTCCCTGTCGGATCCCGATCTCGTCCCTTCCCTGGTGGCACACGTCCTTGGCCTGAAGCTGAGCGGCGAGCAGATTTCACCGGAGTCAGTCGCTCGCGCGATCGGAGGAAAGAAACTTCTCCTGGTTCTCGACAATTGCGAACACGTCGTTGATGCAGCGGCCAGACTGGCGGAAACGCTCGTACGGCTGTGCCCGGCCACTTCCATTGTGGCGACCAGCCGCGAGGGCCTGCGCATCGAAGGAGAACACGTCTATCGCGTGCCCCCTCTCGATGTGCCTGGCCTGAATGGGAAGGATTCAGACAATGTCCTCGGACACAGCGCCGTACAGCTTTTCCTAGCCAGGGCCATGGCAGTGGATTCGGACTTCTCGCCGCACGGAGAGAACCTTCGAGCGATGGCCGACATCTGTCGACGTCTTGACGGCATCCCGCTCGCGATCGAGTTTGCTGCGGCTCGAGCCGCAATCCTCGGACCCGAGCTGGTTCTCTCCCGGCTGGATGAACGCTTCGGACTGTTGACCGGCGGGCGGCGAACGGCGTTGCCGCGCCATCAGACGCTGCGCGCAACGCTCGACTGGAGCTATGAACTGCTGCCAGAGCCGGAACGCTGTCTGCTGCGCCGACTGGGCATTTTCCCCGCTGGGTTCACGCTCGAAGCAGCGAACGCCCTGATGAGCGACCAGAGCCACGCGACGAGCGTTACCCTAGAACAGATCGCCAATCTCATCGCCAAGTCACTTGTAACATTGGATGCGTCACCATCAAGCGGCCGCTGGCGGTTGCTCGAGACAATACGCGCGTATGCGCTAGAAATACTGGCAGAAAACGGAGAAACCGAACAGGTCGCGCGCTCCTGTGCCGAATTTTGCAGGCGAACCGCATGAGGCTCGGCATACCTTTGAACGCACCCTAGACGCGGGCAATACCAGAGTCGGTACCGTCGCATGAGGACGTATTCACCTTTCTAAGCACGATTGAGGAAACTCTATGACGATCGCGAAAGTGTTGTATACCGCCCATACCAAGGTAACCGGCGGGCGAGACGGACATGCGATGTCATCCGATGGGCTACTGGATGTAAGGCTCGCCGTGCCCAAAGAGATGGGTGGCCCAGGCGGTGGCACCAATCCCGAGCAACTATTTGCCGCCGGCTATGCGGCTTGCTTCCTGGGCGCGATGAGAGTCGTCGCCGCGCAAAGGAATGCCTCGCTACCCGTCGGTCTCTCAATCGATTCCTCGGTGGGCATTGGTCAGATCCAAAATGGCTTCGGAATTGAAGCGGCGTTGCGAATCTACATTCCTGGGATGAATTCAACGGAAGCGGAATCCCTGGTTGAGGCAGCACACCGAGTGTGTCCCTACTCCAATGCGACCCGCAATAACATCGATGTGCGGCTGAAAGTGATCACCGAGTGAGTAACCCATGTCAGCGACGATCGAATAATTGCTGCCAGATGCAAGCGGAACCCATCGCCATCTGATTGTCGGGGATGCGCACGCTGCCGCATGAGCTCGCCGGCGGATCGAAGGGACAAAGTCACGGTTCATCACCCGGCTTTTTGACAACCCATTTAGCAATTTGGGAAGACGCGACGGGTCAATCCCGGCGATCATCTTGGCTTGATGCACTTACACCGCCTGCATTCGAGGCAATCAATGGCTGTAGACGGACTCGTGACAATACGGAGCAGTTATGGACCGGAAGAGACCATGAATCGCTTCGAGGCCAAGGTCAGGGCACGAGGCATGACTGCATTTGCACACATCGATTATGCGGCCGGCGCTGCATCTGTCGGATTGTCTCTGCGGCCGGCCGATCTCCTGATTTTTGGCAACGCCAGGGGCAGCACTCCGCTCATGGAACTGGTCCAAACGATTGGCATTGACCTGCCGCTGAAGGCTTTGGTCTGGCAGGACGCATCGGGCGTGGCGTGGCTTTCATACAATGAGCCGAAGTGGCTCGCGATGCGGCACGGACTGGGCCCTGAAGATGCGGCGAATATCAGTGTCCTAGCGGTCGAACTTAGTCAGATGGCGCAATCGGCAACCGAAGATGGTCTCGATCCTGGGAGCTCGTCATGATCCAAGGTGGTCAGGAACGTGTCGGAAAACAGCATGACGCTACGGTCGTGCCTTTTGAAGGACGGGTGAAGGGGCGGCTAAGTGATTCCGCGGCGCAGCCCCCAATCGTACAACAACAGTCGCATTTTTTCACACGTGTAAGAGATCAGATGGCAATGGCGTCGGTGGCAATCGGTAGTCTGGAAAACCGCGGCACTAGCTTATCCGGGGTTTCCGGGGAGGCGACGCAGCTTGATCTTCAGCTGGAGATCCTCAATAAATGCTCGGCAATTACACTTCTGTTACAGATGTTCATCGATGAGACGCGTCGAGTGAATGCTATAAGCGAAGGCGCGTCGCCGGGCGGACGCACACCCCAAGACGAGACTGCCTCGGCCTTTTCGGTCAACACTATTTCGTTGAGTTCCCGCGAGCGCAGCATTCTCGAACTGATTGGACACGGGTATTCAAATAAAGAGAGTGCTCGCCAGATCGGAATCACCGCCGAGACGGTTAAGTCGCACGTCAAGCGCATCTTCATCAAATTGAAGGTAGATAGCCGTGCGCAGGCGGTGTGGCGTGCCCAGACGCTCGGGCTTCTCGGGTCCTCATAGCTATGCGGGACAGGCACACCAGGCAGCGTGGTCGTGGCCGGACGCCATTTCTCGTCTTCGCACCCCACTAGTCATCGTGGATAAACGTCCGACGTCTCCCTCCGCGCGCCTCAAATCGCCCGTGCGGTTCTGCCGCGGCGAGCTGACTCGGTACTTTTGCATCGCCGGGCCAAGAGCCGCTGGGCCGATTCTATGTTTGTTGAGCGGCTGCGACGGTGCGCCTTCGCGCAATATTTTAGGTTCGTATTTTCCTTCGTGGATGGTTTGTGCCTTGGTCGGCATCGCTCTGGCACTCATTGCTCGCGCAATTTTGGCGGGATCGGGTCTTCTCAAGGAAATCCCCGTCCCGCTCATCGTCCTATTGGCGATCGCTTGCGCCGGCACCTTCGCGCTATGGCTCATTTGGCTGTCTTGAAGAACGCAAGTTATGAGTGAAGACATCTCGTTTCGAGGAAAAGCGATTGCCGCGACGGCAATCGTAACAGCCCTCGTTTTGGGAATTCTCGTCGTCGTGGCAATCGATCGCAGGCCTCGTACGCACGATGCTCGCGTATTTGCCTACAGCGCGGCTATGGCTTCGGAGATCAGTGGTCGAATCGCACAGGTGCTCGTCAGCAATGATCAGGAAGTCGCGAAAGGCGCGCCACTCATCGTGATTGATCCGGTGCCCTTCGAGTTACAATTGCGACAGGCGCGAGCTCAAGTGGCCGCACTTAAGGCGCAGATCGCGCTCATGGGGCGTCAGGTGACGTCCCAGGGTTCTGGCGTGCAGGTGGCCGAGAGTCAGGTGCAAAAGGCACGCGAGCAGCTCAAATACGCGAGCGATACCCGCAGGCGCCTCGAACCTTTGGTGCAACCCGGCTTCATTACGCGACAGCAGTTGGACGAGGCCCAGACGAATGAAACTACTGCCCAGGCATCCCTCGAGGTGCTTACTCGAAGCGCCACGCAAGCGCGCCAGGCGGTGGGCGACACCGCGAGCCTCGAAGCGCAACTAGAGGGCGCGGTGGCCGCGGAGGCGAACGCCGCGCGAAATTTCGATTTGACTACCCTTCGTGCCCCGTTCGAGGGAAAGGTGGTCGGATTGCAGATCGCCGAGGGCACATTTGCAGTTGCGGGCCACCCGCTTTTCAGTCTTATCAAGTCCGATGTGTGGTATGCCATCGCGGATTTTCGCGAGACCGAATTGTCCCGAATTGCCGTGGGCGATCAAGCGACGGTATGGACGATGGCCGAGAGCACTCGTGCCTTCGAAGGCCGGGTAGAAAGCCTCGGCGTGGCTGTCCAATCAACCGATCAAGAAGGCCCTGGCCTTCCCGTAGTCGGCCGCGACCTCAATTGGGTCGTGGTCGCTCAGCGGTTTCCAGTCTGGATTCGGCTGGATAAGCCGCCCGCTTTTGCGATGCACGTTGGAATGACCGCCTCCGTCAAAGTGCGTCATGACGACCCTCACTGAGTCGCGGCGACCTCGTCGACCGTTTCTCGAACTGCTGGCGGTCGAACTGGGATCGCGAGAAGGACGATGGACCGCGGTCGCCCGCATTGCGACTGCTTGCGTCATCACGGTAGCGATCTCGATGATATTTCAGATACCGCAGCCCGCCTACATGGCCTACATCGTATTTCTCATTAGCAAAGACGAGCCGACCGCAACAGCGACGGCCGCCCTTGGCGGCTTCGTCGCAGCCACCCTCGCGGTTATTCTGAGCTTAGGCCTTGCGCTCGTTGATACAGCAGAGCCGGCACTTCGCTTGCCCGCCATGGCCGTGGCGACATTTGCGGCCATGTTCACCGCGCGCACCTTTGCGCTCGGGCCCATCTCCTTCCTTGCTGGTTTTGTCATCGTCCTCATGCAGTCGTTGGTCGATGACGTACCCAACCCCGAGGCACTGACGCGCGTGACCTTGTGGATGTGGGTAGTTGCGCTCGTACCGGTCGCCGTGACGCTTCTCATCAATTTCGTGTTCGGTGAGAGCGTCGCTGCGGTGAGGAGCCATCTCGTCAGGGGAATCCTGAAAGAGCTGGAGACAGATCTGCTTCGACAAGATTACCGCAAGGCGCTCCCTCAATGGCGCGCGAGACTCGCGCCGCTGCTAAAGACGGATAACGCCGACAACGCACATCGCCCAGGCCCCGTCACGTCGCCTGTTATCGAGGCGCTTCTTGACGCGCTGGTGATATTGGAAGCCTTTCCGACCGAACTGCCGGATCTCGTGCGACAAGGGTTGGCGAGAACGATCCACGCCTGCCTGACCTCAATCGAGTCGGGCGACCACGTAAAGGTGAAACAACCCCTCGTGGGAATCGCGCCATGTGTCAATGCCAGCGTCGATCAATCACCCACGGTTGTTGCATTTGTGAACACGCTGTCGCGTCTTTACGATGCGGTTGCCTTACCTCGCGCGCTACCTGGGGCGACCGAAGGGCACGCTGCTCGACGTCCTATCGTTGCGGACGCCTTTAGCAATCCGGCGCATTGGCAATTTGCGCTGAAGACGACAATCGCCGTCATGGTCTCGTACTCAACCTACACACTCCTCGATTGGCCAGGGCTGCGGACCTCTATCGTCACGTGCTTTTTCGTGGCTCTGGCGAGCCTAGGCGAGACCGTACACAAGCTGGTGCTCAGGCTCTCCGGTGCCATCATCGGCGGGCTGATCGCCGGCTTGAGCATCGTCTTCGTACTACCGCATCTCACCGATATTGGACAGCTATGTCTATTGATCGGCGGCGTCTCGGTTTGCGCCGCCTGGGTTGCGACAAGCAGTCAACTGCTCTCATACGCAGGCATGCAGATCGCGTTTGCGTTTTTTTTAGGCATTCTGCAGGGTTACGCACCCGCGACCGACCTCACGATCCTGAGAGACCGCGTCGTCGGAATTCTGCTCGGCAATATCGTGATCACAATCGTGTTCAGTTCATTGTGGCCCGCATCCGCGAGGTCCGACCTTCGTGCGGCTCTCGCTGACGCGCTGCGGGCGATTGGGTTGGTCATCGGTCGGCAATCCAATGCCAAGGAGGCCCGTATGCGTACCGTTCAAGCGCTGATACGCGCCGAACACTTCCGCGCGCTGAGCCTCTTCGAACTGCGCATGCTGCCGCCTCATTCCAATATCCCCGCCGTGGCAGACATCGAGCGCCTCGCAGGCGCGGCGTTCGTGGTGACAACAGAGTCAATTTCCCCCGATACCGGACGAGACTCCACCGCCCACTTCGCCCAATGGGCAGAATCCGCCGCGGATAGCATTTCGCGAAATCAACCTATGCCAGGTAGTCCTGCGGCTCGCGTTCGGTTGCAGCCGCTCTCCGATGCGGACCCTCGGGCGCTCTCACAGAAGGCCCTCGAACAACTCGAGTCGGAGGTTCAGCATGTTGCATCGGCGCTGCATTGAACTCTCAATACTCGGGATAGCTTTTGTTGCCTACCTACTGACCGCTCCGCCGGCATTAGCGCAAGCACCCCCCAGCGCCGAGCGACCGTGGGTCATCCCAGACTCGGCCACGCAACGAGCTTCCGTGGTGGGAAATACAGAACCGACAGTCCCGCACAAACGCTACGATCTTGCCGCACTTGTGGATCTTGCAGAGCGGACCAACCCCAATACGCGAGCCGCGTGGGAGGTCGCGCGTGCAGCCGCCGCCGCTGAGGGACTTGTGGAGAGCGCTTATCTTCCGCAGCTTTCTTTGCAAGCGATCGGGGGTTTCCAGCACACGCCGTTGCCTGCCCCTAAAGACTTGGTGCCCGCAGGCTATTTTGTCTCCGATACGCGGGAAATCATTCCCGCGCTGGCGCTGAAATGGTTGCTCTTCGATTTCGGCAGACGCGATGCTCTGTTGCAAGCCGCGCGCGCGGACTCCTTCGTCGCTAACGTGGCCTTTACCGGTGCACATCAGAAACTCATATTTGCAGTGTCCCAGGCCTATTTTGACTTAGGTGCAGCCCGCGGCAGGCTCCACGCGGCGCAAAAAGCATTGAGTACCGCCATCACAACTCAGGAGGCCGCGACCGCCAAGCAGAACAACGGCCTCGCCACGGTAGTCGCCGTGGCGCAGTCGCAGCGGCAATCGGCACAAGCACGCTATGCGCTTGTAGCGGCCGAGGGCGCGGAGAGAACTGGGCGCGCGAATCTGATCGCTGCACTCGGGGTGCCTGCCGATGCGGAATTAGACGTTGTGGATAGCGCAGAGTTGGCGCTTCCGCCCGCCCCTGCCGAGAGCGTTTCCAAAGCCGTCGATCAAGCTCTCGCTCACCGGCCGGATGTCATTGCGGCGCTCGGCAGAGTCGATGCCGCCCAAGCGACTCTCAAAGGCGAACGGCGATCGTATTATCCCGTGATCGAGCTCGCAGGGCAGGCCTTTCAGAATATCGGCTCGCTGAGCTCCGATGGCGGCCCCTATTCGAGCATTAATCGGCCCGGACAAAGCGTTTTCCTGTCCTTTAGCGTTCCCCTTTTTGACGGGGGCGCTCGTCGAAATCGTGTCAGCTTCGCCGACGCTAAAGTGCGCGAAGCGCAGGACCAACTGGCTGCCGCCCGTGACGCGGCGTCGCAACAAGTTGTCAGAGCCTACAACGGATTGGTCACAAGCCTGGCAGAGTACGAAGCGGCAACTGCGTTGACCCAGGCCGCACACACGGCCTACGATGCGGCTTTGCGTTCGTACCGCCAAGGGGTCGGGACTTACACCGATCTTGCGACCGAAGAAAATGCCGTCGTCCAGGGCGACACGCAGGTTGAAGATGCGCGTGCGAATGCACACACGGCTGCGGCCGCGCTGGCGCTCTCGATGGGGTCCATTGACGGCACGATGGCGTACCGCATGGACGGATCCACTGTCCCATGATTCCTAGCCGTGTGAATTGATGAACCCCGCCTACACTTCCGCATTTTTTGGACTCTTAGGCGCAACCATCGGTGGACTCACGTCTGTCGTGACGGCCTGGATGACACAACTCACCGCACGTCGAGACATCAATCGTCGCGCCGAACAAAGCAAGTGCGAAGCACTTTACGGGGACTTTATTGCCGAGGCTAGCCGGCTCTACGGGGATGCGCTAGGCCATGAGAAAGACGATGTCACCAGCTTGGTGCAGTTATATGCGATTCTGGCTAAAATGCGCCTTTTCACTTCACGCGAGATAGTCGTCGCTGCCGAAGCTGTGATGCACGCCATCACCGAAACATATCTCGCGCCAAATCGCCGCACACTACGGGAATTACACTCATTCGCGCAGGAGGGTGGTATGGACTTTCTCCTCGCGTTCGGCGAAGCCTGCCGCAAAGAGTTAAGCCTCGCTTCCGACGCCCCGGGCCCTCCTCCACGCGCGCGCTAAGACGGAATACGAGCCCATGCTCCGATCGACGGCGTTTGAGGCGCCGCGTCGCACGTTATTTTATGTTTCTCGATCAACTAGTGCGAGAAGACTCGAGTAATCGCGCGCGAGCGCCGCTCCCATGAGGCGAAACGGCGGTGGGCCAGAAATCGCCTTTCGCGCATACCACAAACCTGTGAGCGCGAGTACTCCCCAGCCGCAACAAATCACCCACGCCACAACGACCCTATGAGAGCCATCCCAGGCAGATACGATCACCGCTATGAAACATGCGAAGATGAGACCCGCCGCCGCGGAAACGCAAGCACCTACAGATGCCTTGACGATCTCGTCGCGGAACTTATGTAGATCCTCTCTTGCCATCGAGCCATAATATGGAGCACGCTCGCGCAACAGCTGAAACATCGCCTTGACTCGATGCACTCTGCGAAACATCTGTGACCTCTGAATCCGTGACTCAGCTATCCGTCCCATATGCTAGAGATGGCAAGGGCGAACATGATGGCCGCGGCGGTAACGAACGCCAGTCCGCTCTCCGCGTTGGCAGTGAAGTAACGTGCCAGTACCGCATCACAGCGTCGGCACAGGGCGGCGGCGCCACGCTGCAGCGGAACTGTGCGATACACCCCTATTGCAATCGCGACAAATCAGCATCGGAGTCACGACTACGACAATCCCAGCATGCATCTCTCCTAAAGTGCGTTTGCGTCCTCTAGACCGTTGTCCTCGGCTTGATTTGTTTCACTTGGAATTCTCACCATCAGGTCACGAAGCACTCGCAGTACGCAAATCACCAACACCACGATTAAACCCAATATAAATCCCATCGAGATGACAATCCGCATGAGTACTCTCCTTACGGCCATGGCGGCGGACAGGCGCGCCAGTCATGAATGCGGCTTACGTTCACGACTTGCCCAGGCTATTATTTTGCTTGCCCGTCTCCTTGAGCCTTGAACCCACCACGAGTGCTGCACTCAGTACCGCGATCCAGAAAAGGCCCGCGTGCTGAAAATGCGCGGCTGCATCAACATTTTGGGCACCAAGCGTCTTGCCAAATTGGCCCGCGAAAATTGGACCGATCAGCGCGGTAACACCAAACGTCAAGAAATTAATCGCGCCTGTCGCACTCCCCTTGACCTCATCCGGATTGACTTCTTTGATGATGGTGTAGGGAATCATGGCGGCACCCGAGGCGATGCCGAGGATGAGCAGCGTGAGCCATGCCGGCAGCAGCGTGGGCGCGTAAAGCAGTTGGCAGAACCCGATCAGCATGACGACGGCGCCCCCGAGGTAGACTGGCTTGCGACGACCGAGACGGTCAGCGAACCAACCAAGCAGTGGGCAACCGAACACCCAGCCAAGTGGCACCATGGAAATGGCAAACACGGCATCTGCAAAAGGAAACAACTTATCTGCTTGGAAAAAGCGTACTCCCCAGACCATATCTCCCACCGTGGTGGGGACAAACAGCAAGCCGGCGGCCAAGCCGCAGAGATAGGACTGCGGATTGGAAAATACGATCTTGTACGTCGAAAGAACACCTCCGCTCGCCTTCGCACGCGACGCGCAAGGCTCCTGGGGCGTAATCCACATCAACCCCACTGCCACGACCACGACGGCCACACCAATGCCGGTCCAGAATTGCGGAACCGATACTCCGGCGGAGATCCATTTTCCCACAACGATCTGGCCGGCGGTGCCACCCAGCATTCCTAAGCACTGCGTGATTCCGATGGCGGTTGCCAAGCGCTGAGCGGATAAGCCGTGAGAAGCCAAGTACACCGCGCCAGTAAACGCGAATGCGGACCCGGCTCCCTGCAGCAACCGGCCGAGGTATCCCATCCCTTCTTGCGGCAACACGAAAAGAAAACACCCGACTCCCAGTATCGCCATACCCAGAGGAACGATGTATTTCGCGCCGAGCCGGTCCAATAGAATTCCCGCAACGAGGCTTGCTGTCGAATAGGTGTAGTAATAGGTCCCCAGGATGCCGCTCACGCCCAGCGCTGATACATTGAAGGCCTTGCCCAATTGCGGAATCATCACCGCAGGCGCGGAGCGCGCAGCATATTCGAGAAAGTAGAAGGCAAGAGAGAAAACCCATGCGACGATGAAGGCGCGGGCGGTCGCCCTCTGCAATTGGGTTGGATCAGACCGTACGTTCAAGTCGCTGCATCCTCATTTTATTTTGAGCAGGACATCCTCTGCAAACCCTCGATCAACGAGCAAAGGCGCTCGTTGCCACATCCAGGATCTCATTCGCTTGACCATTGAGGACTGCCTTCAACATCCACAGGCTGAATCCCTTGGCTTGCTCGAGCTTGATCTGAGGCGGCATGATGAGTTCCTGCCGGTCCGTCAGCACATCGATGACTGCGGGGCCATCATGAGCAAAGACGGTCGAGATGGCAGATTTCAGCTGTTGCGGGTCCTCCACTCGGACGCCGTAAATGCCCATCGATTCGGCCATGCTGGCAAAATCCGGATTGTCAAGATGAGTGCCGCTCGGCAAGAATCCGCCAGCCTTCATTTCGATATCGACAAAGCCCAGCAGCCCGTTGTTAAAGATGAGGATCTTGATTGGCAATTTGGACTGACGCACCGTGAGCAAATCACCCATCAACATGCCGAAGCCGCCATCTCCCGACATCGACACGACCTGGCGCTTGGGATACGCGATTTGCGCGCCGATGGCTTGCGGCATGGCATTGGCCATCGACCCGTGCAAAAAGGATCCCAGAAGTCGGCGCTTTCCGTTCATCTTGAGATACCGCGCCGCCCACACGGTCGGCTCCCCCACATCGCAGGTGAAAATGGCATCCTCGCTCGCGAGATCACTCACCACCTTGGCGACGAGTTGCGGGTGAATGGGCGTGTGCGTGGACATTTCGTTGGCAAGGTCATCGAGCGCTTTACGGGCCTTGGCATAGTGGCGAACGGCAGTGTCCAGATATGTGCCGTCGTCCCTCGACGGCGCCCGTTCCGTAAGTTGCGCCAGCACTTCCCTCACGTCGGCGATGACGCCCAGCTCAAGCCGGCAGCGACGCCCGAGATTCTCGCCGCGGATATCAAC
This sequence comes from uncultured Steroidobacteraceae bacterium, assembly GCA_964422045.1. Classification (GTDB taxonomy): domain Bacteria; phylum Pseudomonadota; class Gammaproteobacteria; order Steroidobacterales; family Steroidobacteraceae; genus Bog-1198. The sequence continues at coordinate 6,635 of CAYRAC010000016.1, read as the reverse complement.
CTGAGCGATGCGGGCCTTTGTTGGATAGAATTGGCGGTACGGGAAATCGGTACCGAGCATGAGCAACGTATCACAGCCCTCCATGGCGTGATATCCGGAGGAGAATCCGATCAATCCCGTCATTCCCACGTCGTAGGGATTTTCCCATTCGATATGCTCCTTACCTCGAAGCGCGTGCACGACCGGAGCCTTTAATTTCGCCGCCAAGGCGACGACGGCGTCGTGCGCGCCGGCACACCCGGCCCCGCATAAAATAGTCGTTCTTTCGCCTCTTTCCAGGAAATCGACGAGTTCCCCAATGTCCTCCGTCGCCGGACACACGCGGGGCGGTCGAGGCACCGGCCTTGCAGACAGTGCGGCCGGCCCCGCCGCCTTCAATGCAATATCGCCGGATATCACGATGACAGCAACGCCCTGCTTCGTAACGGCCTCGCGAATGGCCGTTTCCACGATACGTGGTACGTGCGCGGGGTCGGAAATGAGCTCAACGTAGTGACTACACTCTTTGAAGAGCGATTGCGGATGTGTCTCTTGAAAATAGAGGGAACCGATCTCGGTGCTAGGGATATGTGCCGCGATGGCCACAACAGGAACTCGGTTGCGATGGCAATCGAACAATCCATTAATCAGGTGCAGATTGCCTGGTCCGCAACTTCCGGCACACACCGCCAGTCCGCCCGTCAGCTGTGCGTCGGCACCAGCGGCGAAAGCAGCGACTTCTTCGTGCCGCACGGCAATCCACTGGATCTTGTTGCGACCACGCAGCGACTCTGTGATGCCATTAAGCGAGTCACCCACCAGTCCGTAAATACGTCGAACGTTCGCCGCCTCAAGCGTCTGAACGATCCGGTCGGCCACATTCGTCATTTCAAGTCTCCAGAATGCGTCAGGGATAATCCCGTTAGCGTTGCTGCCGCAGTAGCAGCGTGCGACATGAGATCCTCTGCACCTATCCCCCAATTGGGTCAAGAAATGAGTCAAATGGGGGCCAACTCAACATGGCCCTGCCGCGGCGCAGACTCGGCGCGCGCCAGTCGGCGTCGCTTTGCCGCAGCACGCTAGCGTTGTATCTGCAGCAGACGATCCATCGGCATCATGCTGTGATTCAGGTGCGCCATGATGATCATGGATCCAAATACGATAAGACCGACGACGAAAATGCCAAAGGCCAATGCAAGAATATTGTTGGTCTGGTCCGGTGCGCTTGAGATGTGCAGAAAGAAAACCAAATGAACTCCCATCTGTGCAATCGCCAGTACACCTAACAGGATCGGAACACCATGCGGGTAGATCACATCAGTCGAAGACGCCCAGAAGGAGGCGAATGTCAAAACAGTCGCGTAGCCCAATCCAATCAAGTAGCTCAGCCGGGTACCGTGCGTATGGATGTTCGCGCCAGGAGATTTGCCCTGCGCCTCAATCTCCGTGCCCATTAATGGACTCCCAAGTAAACGATCGTGAATACGCCGATCCACACGATGTCGAGCGCGTGCCAGAACAATCCGAAGCAAAATAAGCGCCGGCTGACCATGGGTTGAAATCCGAGCGTAGCCACCTGCAAAAGCATGACGACCAGCCAGCAGAGTCCAATGCTTACGTGCAATCCATGGGTGCCGACGAGCGTAAAAAAAGCCGACAAAAAAGCGCTGCGCGAGGGTCCAGCACCGATTGCTAGCATGTGACTGAATTCGCTGACTTCGAGGCTTAGAAACGACGCGCCCAAAATGAAGGTGATCGCCATCCAACAATACGTCGATGATCTATCGGCGCTCTGGACTGCAAGTGAGCCAAAGCCGCAGGTAACGCTGGAGGCCAGCAGGCAAGCCGTCTCGATCAAGACATGCTTTTTATCAAAGAGCGCCGCGCCCGTTGGTCCCCCGGCCGTCTCGCCCGACAGAACCGCATAAGCGGCGAAAAGCGCGGCGAAGATCACTATGTCGGAAAGCAAGAACAACCAGAAGCCATAGCCAGCGACAACCCGCGTGGCCGCAGGTCCCCGAAGCGACAGAGGAACCGCATCGGATGCCGCCAGCGCTTGCTCCATCGCGCTCATACTGCGGCCTCCTTCGCCCCGTGCAGTCCCTCCAACGCCGCGACCTGTTCCGCGGACACGGCTATTTCACCATCGGTTCTCCATGCCTGAATTAGCCCGACGGCGATCCCGCCCAGCAGTCCCAAGCCTGCTCCCCACCAGATGCGCCAAATGAGCGAAAAGCCGAGCAAGACCGCGAAAAACGCCAGATAAAAGCCCGTCGGGTTGTTCCGAGGAATGTGGATGGTTCCGTAGGCGCGAAGTGCTGTGCGCTCCTGTGTTGCACCGTGTTGCTGTTTCATGGCCCAGAATTCGTCCGCCTGTCCCACTTGCGGCAGAAGAGAGAAATTCCACGCTGGCGGCGGCGAAGGGGTGGACCACTCGAGCGTGCGGCCGTTCCACGGATCGCCCGTCAAATCGCGATGTCGCTCGCGATCTCGAATACTCACTGCAAGCTGCACGCCGGTCAGCGCGATGCCGACGAGGATCAACACCGCGCCTGCGAGCGCGACCAGCATGAGCGGCTGCCAATGCGTGTCCGAATAGTGCTGCATGCGTCGCGTGGCGCCCATGAGCCCCAGCGCGTAGAGCGGCATGAAGGCGAGATAAAAGCCGATGAACCAGCACCAGAACACCGCCTTCCCGAGCCGCTCATTGAGCGTAAAACCAAAGGCTTTCGGAAACCAATAGCTAATGCCTGCCATCACACCGAATACGACACCGCCGATTGCCACATTATGAAAATGTGCGACTAGAAATAGGCTATTGTGAAGAACGAAGTCCGCGGGCGGGATCGCCATCAATACACCAGTCATTCCTCCAATGACAAAAGTCACCATGAACCCGATCGCCCAGTAAACGGGCACGGTAAAGCGAATGCGGCCGCCGTACAGGGTGAAGAGCCAATTGAAAATCTTCACGCCGGTGGGCACGGCGATAATCATCGTCATAATGCCGAAAAACCCATTGACGTCCGCGCCAGCGCCCATGGTAAAAAAATGATGTAGCCATACCATGAAGGAGAGCACGCAGATCGCCATCGTCGCCATCACCATGGAGCGGCGACCGAAAAGCCGTTTCCCCGAGAATGTTGCGACCACCTCCGAGAAAACGCCAAATGCCGGCAATATCAAGATGTACACCTCGGGATGACCCCAGCTCCAAATGAGGTTGATGTACATCATGGGATTACCGCCGAGCTCGTTGGTGAAGAAATGAAAGTCGCAATACCGGTCGAGCAACAACATCGCAAAGGTCGCCGTCAGGATCGGAAACGACGCGACGATGAGGAGATTTGAAGCCAAAGCGGTCCAACAGAAGATCGGCATGCGGCTGTACCCCATGCCGGGAGCACGCAACTTTAATATTGTGGTCGTCAGATTAATCCCCGATAGCAAGGTGCCCAAGCCCGAGATCTGCAAGGACCACAGGTAGTAGTCCACACCGACGCCTGGGGAATATGCAATTTCACTCAAGGGCGGATAAGCGAGCCATCCCGTGCGGGCAAACTCGCCGATCACGAGGGACATGTTGACCAGGAGGACGCCCGCCGCGGTCAGCCAGAAGCTCACCGAATTTAACACCGGAAACGCCACATCGCGAACGCCGAGTTGCAACGGCAGAACAAAATTCATGAGACCCACGACGAAGGGCATTGCCACGAAAAAGATCATGATGGTGCCGTGCGCGGAGAAAATCTGATTGTAGTGCTCGGGCGGCAAATAACCTTGCGCGTGACCCGCCGCGAGAGCCAACTGGCTACGCATCAATAGGGCGTCCGAGAAACCACGCACCAGCATGAGGAGTGCCAGGATGACGTACATCACCCCGATTCGCTTGTGATCGACGCTCGTGATCCACTCGCTCCATAGGTAGGGCCACCAACCTTTGACTGTGACCAGCGCGAGCACGCAGAAGATGACCAAGCCGACACTGCCGGCCGCGATCATCACGACCGGCACGTCGAAGGGAATTGCCGCCCAACTGAGCCTACCCATGATGTTAGTTTCCTCGCGGCCGCGGGTTGGCCACCAAGTGACCCGACGAAATAGAATCGAACAGTCCTTCGGTAACCGCGGCGTAGGTCTGCGAGTATTCTGCGTTGGCCGGTTTTGCCAAATTCGTGTACGTGGCGGCGTCGAGTGCCCCGCCTTGGGTCTTGGTGGTAGTTACCCACTCCTTGAATTCGTCGGCTCCGACCGACACGAGATCAAAGCGCATGTCCGAAAATCCATGGCCGCTGAACTGTGCGGAGAGCCCTTGAAAGGTTCCGGGCTGGTCGGCCTTGAGGTTGAGCCGGCTAACCATGCCGGGCATTGCGTAAATTTGGCTGCCGAGCTGCGGCACGAAAAAGCTATTCATGACCGTCGCTGATGTCAGCCGAAACCGGAGTGGCACGCCGGCGGGCACCACTAGCCGGTTCAAACTGGCAATGCCTTCGTTCGGATAAATAAAGAGCCAGCGCCAATCGAGCGAAATCACCTCGATGTCAAGAGGCGCAACCGAGTCCTTCAGCTCCTGGGGTGGGTCAAGATCGTGCGAGCCGGTCCAAGCGATGCCACCGAGAAACAGAATAACCAGCGCCGGAATCGACCAAATGATCATCTCGATCCGCCCGGAATATTCCCAATCCGGCCGGTATTGGGCCCGCTTGTTTTTGGAGCGAAACCACCAAGCGAATACAAGAGTCAGCACGATGACGGGAATGACGACGGCAAGCATGATTGCGGTCGAATTATAGAGAATGACTCTCTCGGCTTTGCCTACCGGACCGTGCGGGTCAAGCACACCCTCGTGACACGAAGCGAGCAACATGGCGGAGATCGCAATCGAGATCATTCGCCCAAATATGCTGTGGGCGTCCCGTGAGTTCGGCAGTCGCACTCTGGATACAGCGAGCATCTCGGGGTCGGTGGGCATCACGTCGATATCCGGCATGCCCAGATCGTGTGCAAAGCGACCGATCCTCCCAATCCCCCCAATGGGGGCATATTTAGGTCATTTCGGGGGAGGTGGTGTGGCCCGGAGGTGTCTCTGGTTATGCGCCGTGGCGCGCCGAATCCGCCCGGAAGTCGGAAAGGAGGGATTCACATCTTCGCATAGCCTGTGCCCGGCTTGAACGCTCTTGATCGATGGATATCTCTTCGGACGTGCAATTGAAGAATCGGACAGGCGATCCAGGAAGATTCAGTTGTACGCCAGGATTAAGATTCTCACTGCGATCCGCCCAACTGCCGTTCCAGGTTCGGGATGGCAAATCCCATGTATAGCAAGAGGATATTCAATCCTGGTCGCACATCGGCCGGCGTGTCAGACAGCGAAGTGCAGTCCGGTCTCGATAAACCCATGCAAGAGAACTCTCCATAATGCATCCCGCTCCGCCGTCTGGTGGTGTTGCGACTGGGCACGCTTCTGGGGACACGCAGTCGACCGAGGCGGCAGAGCGAGCACTCCTCGCGCTTGTTTGCGCTGGTGATCGCCATGCGCTCGAACAGCTATACATGCGGTACTTCGTGCGACTCGCAAAGTTCTTTCAACATCTGACTGCCCGCGCCGATCTCGCCGAGGAACTGATCAACGACACAATGTTTGAGGTGCGGAAAGGGGGTGCGTCAATTGGCGCTAACGCTTCCGTGTTGCTCACCATCATGGGATTGGCCTACTCCCGTGTACAGAAACACTTCGCGCAAGCCAGAGCCGATGAGTCACATTCTCAACGGACTGTACAAGATGCGGAACATTCAAAGTCGCTGCTTACGACGGATACACCATCGGACCCGCGAATATTCCTCTCCAAACTTTCCCTCGAGGAAAGGGCGGTGGTACATCTTGTCTATGCGAGTGGGTCCTCGCGACGAGAAACCGCCGACATAATGAATGTCTCGTGTGATTGTGTCGACATGCTGCTACGCCGTGCGCGCGCAAGCGCCACGCAGTACTTCGGAATCAGTGTCACCGCCGCGCAAGCAAAGAGAATTGATCCTCGGGCGGATGTGGAATGCTGAATCCGTGAGATGAACCATGTTGCGTGTTAGTTCTCAAACGCACGTTCTAGCGGTTTCGATGTTCGATGGACAATGAAGGCGAGATCGTGACGATTCGAGTGGTTCGCGATCAGCAAGCGCCGATGCGCCGTGAAATCCGCATCGGACGAAATAGTATTTCCACCGACCTCGGTAACGAGCTGGGCGGAGACGGCTCCGGGCCAAGTCCTCACGACCTCTATGATGCCGCGCTGGGGCCTCGAATAATTGCGGAGCCCACCCAGTAACAGCCAAGTTGAGTTTTCGAACAATACGCAAGGGAGTAGCCGCTGTGACGTTTACGCCTGAAGGCGTCGGTTTAGGTGTTGATTGCACGTGCAAGTCAATAGACATATGCGACGGTCTCTGGACGTCAGTTTAAACGGCATGCCACGTTTTATTGGGTGTTCCTTGGACATCCTCGGACGGCGGTGGCGCTGAGGGCGGGGAGCTCAACCTTGATGCATCTATAACTTTCTTTGGGTATTGTCGGCCGATAGTAGTGGTTGGAGTGGTCAGTATATCCTTTCTTCGCCGCGGTCTCGCGCTGCGCCTTTTCTACCCCTTCGGCTGCTTCTCGC
>CAYRAC010000015.1:0-21132 GCA_964422045.1 uncultured Steroidobacteraceae bacterium | reverse complement strand
GCACAATCGCGTGCGCATGATCAGCGCGTCGTTCCTGGTCAAGGATCTGCTGCAGCCCTGGACCGACGGAGCACGCTGGTTCTGGGACACGTTGGTCGATGCCGACCTTGCCAGCAATACGCTCGGCTGGCAGTGGGTGGCGGGTTGCGGCGCTGACGCGGCTCCCTATTTCAGAATATTTAACCCGATCACGCAGGCAACCAGATTCGATCCGCAGGGTACTTATGTACGAGAGTGGGTTCCGGAGCTCGCGCGCCTGACGAGTGAGTGGGTGCACCAACCATGGGCTGCGCCTGCCGAGATCTTGGCGGATGCCGGCGTACGGCTCGGATCGAGCTATCCGCACCGGCTTGTCGAACACGCTACGGCACGAGCCGCGGCGTTGGCCGCATTGGCGACTCTCAAGAAATAGCGTAAGGGTTTGTTTCGTAGCATAGAATACTGGTAAGGAAGACGATAATGCACGCACGGGTCGGTCTCAATGAAATTTCCGGCCGTGAAGAATCGACCCGCCCGGTCCGCGCATTAAATCGCGGCCTCGATGTGCTTTGCGAATTGAATCGCCGCGGACGCGCCGCGATCAACACCCTGGCTGGCGCGCTGCGCCTGCCGCGAACCACCACCTATCGCATCTTGGAGACGCTGCGCAGCGCCGGCTACGTGGACCGCGATCCGCATGATGATTGCTACCGGCCGACCATCATGGTGCGCTCCCTGTCGGACGGCTTTGACGATGAGGCCATGGTGGCCCATATCGCCAAACCGCATCTCGCGGCGTTGGGCGCGCAAATCGTTTGGCCGGTGGCGGTGGCAACGCCGTCGGGCGGCGCCATGATGATCCGCGAAACCACCGACCGCGAAAGTCCGCTCGCCATCGAACACTACGCTGCCGGCGTGCGCGTACCGATGTTGGGATCCGCGGCGGGACGTGCCTACCTCGCGTTCTGCTCCGCCGCGCAACGCGATGCACTGCTCGAGCTTCTGGCGCGCTCGTCGCTGCCGGATGATCGCCTGGCGCGCAGCCGCAGCGAAGTCGAGCGATTGCTCAACGAGACCCGCACACAAGGGTTCGGCATGGCGCATCGCGCGCGGCGCGTATCCGAGGAAACCAGCCTCGCAATTCCAGTGCGTGCCAAGGACCGAATCCTCGCCGCCGTCACGGTACGTTACGCCGCCAGCGCCGTGCCGCTGCGCACTGCGGTCGAACAATTCCTGCCGAAGCTGCGCGAGTTTGCGCAACGGATCGAAACCGAATTCGTCTGACTCGCCTACTCGCCGGCGGTGATGCGCCGGTACGCCGCTTCGTACTGCGGCACCCAGTTTCGTTCCACCGAATAGCCGTGTCCGACTTTCGGCAACATGACGATCTCGCCGTCAGGTACGGTCGCGATGAATTTGCGTGTGGCGGGTGCCGGACACACCTGATCGATTTCCCCTTGCAGCGAAATCCACTTGCCGGAGAGTTGCTTGGCGGGTAGAAAATCGACGCCCTTCAGCACGCCCTTCGCATCGCGGCGCGGCGTGGCCGCGATGCCGGACCCCGTGCACAGCGGCTTCTTCAAATCCAGATCCGGACAAAATCCGAGGGACAGAGCGCCCTTGAATGAGCCTTGCGCCGCTTCTGCCAGCGTCGCATACACCAGGGTTGCGCCCGACGAATAGCCCACCAGCGTCGGCCGCAAGTCGTGCTTCAGCCGCAACGAGGACTGCAGAAAATGACTCAAATTCGCCAGGTCCGCCGCCGGCGATACGCACTTGTCCGTGGACTTCTCCAACTGCGCGAGATAGTGGCGGATGTCGATGCCCGCCACGACCGCGCCCGCTAAGCTAAGCCGCTGCGCCATGGAAATCACGCCCTGATTCCAGCCGCCGTCGCCGGACAGAAACAACACCACATCGCGCGCTTGCGCGTCGGCCGCGTACACCGCGACCTCGCCGAATCGGCCGTAGGCAAGCTTCGTCGGAACAGCCGCCGCGTTGGCGGCCGCCGCGCTGCCGAGCAGGCCCAAAAGAATTCCCGCGATCGGGAGACGCTGCATTATTTTCGCAGCACCTTGGTGACGCCGCCGGAAATGAGAGCGGTCACGTCGAGCAGCGCGCCGGCGATGGCGAGGCCATCGGGTGCCGCCAGGTATCGCGGCCGCCACTCCGGCAGGAATTTTTCCTTGTACTTTCTCAGGCCCTCGAAAGGATAGAACATCTCGCCGTAGCGCAGCACCATGCGTCCGAGCTTGTGCCAGGTGGGCGCGAGCGCGTGTTCTTCCAATCCCGACAGCGGTGCCATTCCCAGATTGAACCAGTGATAACCCTGCGACTTGCCCCACAGCATGCACTCGATCAATAGATAGTCGATGACGCCCTTCGGCGCGTCGCCGCCGTAGCGCATGAGGTCTATGGATAGTTCAGTGCTGCCGCCGCGCCATATGTTGGCGAATGCGACCACCGCGCCGCCGCGCCGAACCACTCCGCAGTCGAAGTGCCGCAGATAGCGCTCATCGAAAAAACCCAAGGAAAAGCGCTTTTCGGCGGTGTTCTTTTCCGCCAACCAAGCGTCGGACACCGCACGCAGTTCCGGCAATATTGCCGCAACCTCCGCGCGCGGAACGAGCTGGAACTGCGCGCCGTCGCGGTTGGCGCGCCGATGCGCCTGGCGCAAGTCGGCGCGCGCAGGCCCCTCCAGCGAGAACTTATCGAGCGGCACGCGCGCTTCCTCGCCGAGCTTGCTCAAGTTCAATCCGAGATCGATGTACAGCGGTAGATTCTCGGGTTTGACTTGATAGAACACGGGCGATACCGCCATAACGTCGCAATTCTCCAGAAATTCCCATGCCAAGGATTCGCAAAGCTCGGGCGGTCCGACCGGATCGCCCATCGCCACCCAACTGTGGCCGGAAACCTGGTACATGATGAATGCGGTACGCTCGGCGTTGAACAGCAAGTTCTTGTCGCCGAGCAATGCCAGATTGGCGGTCGTATCGCCGGCTGCGGCGGCCAGTTCGGCGACGCGTTCCATATCCGCCTCGCTGGGCGCCGACATCGGCGGCGTCGCCGGCCGCAGCAGCCGCCACAGCCCATAGGCGGCCGCGATGATCGCGGCCAGCAGCGAAGCGCGCAAGCTGCGCGGCGCCGATGCGTGGAACGCGAATTCCCACCACAGTTGGTTGCCGTACGGCACATGGCGGTAGGCGAATACCACCAGCCATGCGGCGGTCGCGAGGACAATGCACAGCGCGATGATCCATGGGCCGGAATAGTGCTGTTCGATCAGCGAAGCACGCCGCTTGAATCGCGCACGTGCCGACACCAGCACGATGACGACGACGCCAAGAATGATCGCCTCTTCGTAGTCGAAGCCCTTCAGCAGCGACAGTAGAATTCCGGCGCACAGCAGCCACACCGTCAACCACCAGGCCGCGTCGAGGCGCCGGTAAAGGCCGTGCGCAATCACCAGCAGGCCGACACCCACGGCGCTGCCGAGCAAATGCGAGAGTTCGAGGATCGGCAACGGCACGAAGGTGCGCAGCAAGTCGAGGCGGCTGTGCAGCGCGGGCGTGGCGCCGGAGAACAGCAGCACGGCGCCCGCCACGAACACCGCGATAGCGATGGCCTGCGGCGTGACGGCGATCAAAAACGTCCGGCCGAGCCGCGCCAGGCGCACCGCCGGGCCGCGATGCACCCACAGCTCGTGCGCGCCGAGCAGTGCCAGGGCGATGCCGAAAGGCAAGAAATAGTAAATGGCGCGATACGCAACCAGAGCTCCCAACAGGCGGTCCTGCGGCACGGATCGCAGCAGCAGCAGCAACACGGTCTCGAAGACGCCGATGCCGCCGGGAACGTTGCTGATCACGCCGGCCGCAATAGCGATCAGGTAAACGCCGGCGAATGCCGCGAAGCTGAGCGTTGCCTGCTCCGGCAACAACACGTAAAGGACGCTTGCCGCGCACAATAGGTCCGCGCACGCCACCGCCAGCTGCGCAAATGCGATGCGCGGTTTGGGGACCGGAATGAACACGGGGCCGAGCTTCAAGGGTTTGTGACGGTTACATACCAGCCAGAGGTAGGCCGCGACGGCGGCAAGCAGCACGCCTCCCGCGAGCATGGCGAGCGAGGCATGTACATGCAGCACCGACCCCGACATGCCGGCCTGCGACAGAAGCGACAGTCCCAGGAGAAACCCGGCGCCCAATAAGAAAGTGACAGTGCCGAACGCAATGATGGTTGCGATTTGTTTGGCACCGAGGCCAAGCGCCGAATAGGCGCGGTAGCGAATTGCCCCGCCGCTCAAGGTGTTGAGGCCGACATTGTGGCCGATGGCGTAACCCATGAAGGAGATCAGGGCAATGCGCGGATACGGTACGCGTGCACCGGCAAAGTGCACGGCAAGCGCATCGTAGAGGGTCAAGCAACCGTAGCCCGCAAGCGTAAACAGCCCGGCGCGCAGCACTTTCGCGGGCGGTATGGCGTGGACGTGGCCTAAGATATCCTGCCAGCGATACTGGCCGAGCAGATGATGCAGCCAGTACAACGCCAGCCCGAATAGGGCAATGCCCAACAGAGTGGTCCACGCTGGGACCTTGCGAGATGTGACGGGGTGTGCCAAGCGAGATATCGTAGCAGGGCCTCCCGTACGGCGCTGCAAACTGCTAGGGTTGAGTCTTGAAGCTGAAACGATCACAAGGGGTAGCCCACGCATGAGTTCCGCCACCGACGGCCGCCAGGCATTCATGGACTCGACGCAGATTTATCGCGAAGAAACCTTTACCGACCGCAAAGTGGGCACGATCCGCCGCATGACGCCGGTCGCCGCCGACGGCTCCGAGGATTCCGCGCGGCCGGTTCTGTTTGTAGGACAAGCGCAGGTCATGACGCCGATGGGCGCGCTGCCGATCAGCTTCGAACTCGACGCGACCTCGTTGGACGCGGCGATCGAAAAATTTGGCCCTGCCGCGGAACAAGCCGTGCAGCAGACCATGCGCGAACTGCAGGAGATGCGCCGCGAACAGGCATCATCCCTGGTCATTCCCGATGCAGGTGGCGCCGCTCTGCCGAATCCGAGCGATCTGTTGGGCCGCGGACGTCCGCGGCGCTAAGATTCCAGGGCGTGCCACCGGGAGTACGCTTGCTCGAGCTGCGCGGCGAGAGCCTCTAAGCGCTTGACAGTGGCCGTGCCCCGCGCCGGGTCCTTGAATAACTGCGGATCGGCGAGCGCGGCTTGCAACGCCAGCTGTTCGGTTTCGAGTTGCTGAATCCTGTCGGGCATGGCAGCGAGCTCTCCCTGCTCCTTGAAGGAGAGCCGTCGGGCTCTCTTCGCAGCCGGCGCCGCCGCTGACGGCGTGGTGGAAGCCCGCGCCTGCGGCACGCTGGCGGATCTGCGCTGGCGCAGCCAATCGCTATAGCCTCCCACATATTCATTGATCTGCCCTGCGCCTTCGAACACCAGCGTGCTGGTGACGACATTGTCGAGAAACGCTCGGTCATGGCTTACCAACAGCAGCGTCCCGGCGTAAGTCGCCACCATCTCTTCGAGCAGCTCGAGAGTTTCTGCGTCCAGATCATTGGTGGGTTCGTCCATCACGAGCAGGTTGCTCGGCCGGGCGAACAGCCGCGCGAGCAGCAGTCGATTGCGTTCGCCGCCGGATAACATGCTGACCGGCGCCAGCAGCCGCTCCGGTGGAAACAGGAAATCGCGCAAATAGCCGGAGACGTGGCGCGGCTGTCCGTCGATCGTGACCGTGTCGCCGCTGCCGCCCGTGACGTTGTCCATGATGGAGGCCGAGAGGTCCAGTTGCTCGCGCTGCTGGTCGAAATACGCGGGTAGCAGGCCGGTGCCGCGGCGCACCGATCCGGAGGTCGGTTCGAGCTCGCCGACCAACAGCTTTATCAGCGTCGTTTTGCCGCAGCCATTGGGACCCACGATACCGACCCGATCGCCGCGCATGATGCGCGTCGAGAAATCCGCGATCACAGTGGCCGCGCCGAAACTCTGCGTCAGGTGCGCTGCCTCGAACACCAGCTTGCCCGACGTAGTCGCCTCCTGCACGCGAATTTCCACTTGGCCGATGCGCTCGCGCCGTTCGCTGCGCTGTAGACGCAGCTGTTTGAGCGCGCGTACTCTGCCCTCGTTGCGCGTGCGCCGTGCCTCGACGCCTTGTCGGATCCACGCCTCCTCTTGCGCAAGCTTCTTGTCGAAGAGAGCCGCGTGTCTCGCCTCCACTTCCAGGGCGGCGCGTTTCTGCACGACGTATTCATCATAGCTGCCCGGCCAGCCGCGCAGCCTGCCGCGATCGAGTTCAATGATGCGAGTCGCCAGGCGGCGTACGAACGCGCGGTCATGGCTGATGAACAACAGCGCGCCGTCGAAGTCGAGCATCATTTCTTCGAGCCAGGTAATGGCGTCGATGTCGAGATGATTGGTCGGCTCATCCAACAACAACAGATTCGGATGGGCGACCAAGGCGCGGCCCAGCATCACCCGCCGCCGCCAACCACCGGACAACGAAGCCATCGATGCGTCGCGATCGAGTTGCAAGCGCGAGATGACCTGGTCGGCTTGCAATTCGGACTGCCAATCGGCGTGTTCGGCACCGCCCGGCTCGAATCCGCTCATGACGACCTCGCGCACGCTTGCCTCGCTCGCGGGCGATACCTCCTGGGCCAAACTCGCGACGCGCGCGCCCGGGCGCACCCATACCGCGCCGCTGTCCGGGACAATTTGCTGCGTGATCAGCTGCAACAGCGAGGATTTTCCCTCGCCGTTACGGCCCAGCAGGCAAACGCGCTCGCCCCTGACGATGTGCAGGTCGACGGCGTCAAGCAAGGGTTTGAGGCCGAAACTTAAGGAGACTTTATCGAGCCGAACGATGGGCATGAGGCCGCGTATAGTATGCGGCTCAAGCTCAATATCCCAGCCACAATGAGAGGTAGATGCCGCGCTGCGGCGGCTTGCCGGCAATACGGCCCAGATCGGTCCAGGCGCTGGTGAGCGAGAGATTCTTGATCGGGGCCCAAGCGAGAAACACATCGGCGGCGGCGTTTTCGCGAAATGCGCTCAAATTATCCGGTTTGTCGCGGTATTCCGCCCCCAACAGCAAGTCGTCGTTCAACCACACGGCGGCGGATACTTCCGGAGTCAGCTTGTAACTGCTGCCGTCGCCGCCGAACCCCAGCAGTCCGAACTGATTGGCGCGAGTCCGCCGCAGCGTGGCGTCGACGATGACATTGCGCCCGTCGATCGCCGCGAAGAACAACTTGGTGGCAGCGAGGTACAAATCAACATCCTCGCCGCGCGCCGCACCGACGGCGCGCGGAATCTGATCGAAGTCCAAGGTCTGCTTCCACTGCGCACCTGCCGCGATTTGCGGCAACCACCGGTCGCCGTCGAATACGGCATCTCCCGCCAAGCGCACTTTCACACCGACGATGTCTTGTCCCAACGTGAGACCCGCAACGACCGACGCCGCATCGAATCGCTGGCGCGCGACCGATACTTCCACTCGGTCATCGATGTCGAGGCTCGCACCGGCCGTGCGCAGCGCAAAATCCTGCGTCGAGACATAGGTCGCAAAGGCGGAAGCGCCGACCTCGACGTCGGTGCCGAGGCCGCCGATCAAGGCCCAGGGCACGAGGCCGCCACCCGCTGCGCCCTCGACCTGCGAGACCCCGCCCGTCCATTCGAGCCGGTCGCCGGCGGCGGCGGGTGCAACGGCCGCGGTGATGAGCGCCGACACCAACGCGAGAGCGCTTGGGATGGGTAATTTCACCGCTGCAAGGTTAGGACCAGCGGCTGCGGAATATTGTGTCCAAACGCACAGCCCCGGCCGCCCGGTCCGTTTAACCTAAGCCTTTACTGAGTTAACTGATGACGGGTGTCACAAACCGGTGGTTGTGCTGGGCGCTGCTGTTATCTGCGGCGGCTGGTTCAGGTGCGGCTGCGGACCAATCGAGCCTCTACGAGCGCCTTGGCGGCGCATCCGGGGTCGCAGCCATTGCGGACACGCTCATCAACCGCGTGAGCGCGGATCCCCTGCTCAAGCGGAGTTTCCAAGATTCAGATTTGGGACGGATCAAGCGGTTGCTCGCCGAGCAAATCTGCGATTTGTCCGGCGGACCATGCCACTACTCGGGCGATTCGATGCGAGAAGTGCACGCCGGCCATCATATATCCGAGGCTGAGTTCTACGGCATGGTCGCCGATTTGCGCGTGGTGTTGAAGCAGCGAAATGTGGGTCAGCGGGCAACCAACCAGTTGCTGCGGCTGCTGGCGCCCATGAAGCGCGACGTGGTCGAGCCCGCCGCGAGCCCCGCAAAGTGACCACTGCGCATCATCAACGCTGCCTCGCCCTGCTGCTCGGCATGCTGTGCGCGCAGGCCGGGCTCGCCGCCGCGGTTACCGTCACTGTCGCAAGCCGCGCGGGCGGCGCCGCAGCCGATACCGTGATCGTGTTCGACCCGCTCGATGCAACTCCCGCCCCGAGCCGCGACACAGCCAGTATCGACCAGGTCAACAAACGCTTCGTGCCGCGCGTCAGCGTGGTCCGTACCGGCACAACAGTCACTTTCCCGAACAGCGACCACATCCGCCATCAGGTCTATTCGTTTTCCGAGCCCAAGCAGATCAACCTCAAATTGTATGCGGGCTCGCCCAAGACCCCGATCGTTTTCGATCGGCCGGGACTCATCGTCTTGGGCTGCAACATTCACGACAGCATGGTGGGTTTCGTCGGCGTGGTGGACTCCCCCTACTTTGGTAAGACCAGCGAGACGGGGACGGTTGCTTTGAATCTGCCCGCCGGGCGCTACCGGCTGCGCGTCTGGAATCCAAATGGGCTCGCGGCGCTGCCGGCGCGCGAGATCACTGTCGGCGCTGCGCCGCTGAGCATTCCCCTGACGATTGACCTGGACAATGCATCCGCGAACGTCGCGGCGTGGCTCGAGTAGCGGCATGGCACTACGCACCCGAATCGCGTTGACCTTCCTCGTTTTGCTGACCGCTGTGCTGGCTGCCGCGCTGACCGCCGTCTCGCGCACCAATCGCGGCAATGCCGAAGTCGATGCAGAACATCGATTGGATGCGGGCAGCGCGGCATTCTCACAGCTGCTCCGGAGCGATCGCAGCGTATTGCGCCAGGCGGCGCGCGCCGTCGCCCTCGACTATGGATTTCGCGAAGCAGTGGCGAAGAGCGACACGGAGACGTTGGTCTCCGTGCTGCAAAACAGCGGCGAACGCATACACGCCGCGATGGTGGTGCTGACCTCGCTCGACGGCAAGGTGATTGCCGCCTCGGGATCGCATCTGAAACCCGGCACTCATTTTCATCTGCCGCCGGTGCGCAAAGATGGCGACGGCGAGTATGCGACCGGGGTCATCGTCGACGACGGCCGCATCTATCAACTCGTGGCGGTGCAGGTGAGAAGTCCGCTGCCGGTCGCTTGGATCGCGATGGGGTTCGAACTCGATGCCGCCAAGGCAAGCGATCTGGCGCAAATCACCGGTCTCGCCGTGACCCTGTCGGTGAAGTCCGGCGGGCGGTGGACCGATGTCGTGAGTACGCTGCCGGCCGATGAAATCCATCAGACCGACGTCGAAATCAGGCGCATCGAGATGTCCAACACGGACAACGTCGAGGCCGTCGCCGTTCTGTCGCGCTCGCTCGCCGCGGCGCGCGCGCCCTTCGAGAGCCTGACTCGGGCGTTGTTCAAGATTGCGGCGATCGGACTGCTCGCTTTCGCACTCGCGGCCTTCTGGCTGGCGCGCAATATCACCCGGCCGCTGCAGGACCTCACACAGGCGGTCGATCAGATTCGCGGCGGCGCTTACAACGTGTCTTTGAACGTGCACCGGCGCGACGAATTGGGAGTGCTTGCCGAAGGCCTGCAGCTCATGCAATTGGCAGTGCAGTCCCGCGATCAATCCATCCGGCGCCTGGCATACGAAGACTCGCTCACCGGCGTGATGAATCGCACCGCGTTCGGCGCGGCCCTGGAACAAGCATTGTCGGAATCCGGAGCGACGGTCGCCGTTGCGGTGATCAATTTGGATCGTTTCAGGCGCATCAACGAGCATCTCGGCTATTCGGTGGGCGATGCCGTGCTGACCAAGATGGCGGCGCGTCTCGCGGCGGTGCCGTCTGTGAATTCGGCGGTGGCGCGTTTGGCCGCCGATCAATTCGCGGCGTTCACGCGGCTCAAGGATACCGCGAATCTGCAGGCCTGGGGCACTTCGCTGGTGATGGCGCTGGCCGAGCCCGTATTCGTCGAGGCGCAGCCCATCGACATCACCGCGACTCTCGGCCTGGCGCTCGCCGGCGACAGCACGGGCTCGGCCGACGAGCTGATGCGCTGCGCCGATCTGGCGCTCGAGCGCGCACGGCACGAGAAGCGCGCGCTCGCCGTGTACGAGCCAACCTTCAAACCGGCGGCTCGCGACCAGCTGTCGCTGTTGGGCGAGCTGCGCAGCGCGATCGAGCACGATGAGCTGCGCTTGTTCTTCCAGCCGAAGATCGAACTCAAGACCGGCCGCGTGAGCGGCGCCGAAGTCCTGCTTCGCTGGCAGCACCCGACTCGAGGACTGCTCGGTCCGGCGGACTTCATTCCGTTTGCCGAACAGACCGGATTCATCCGCCGCCTGACGCGTTGGACGCTCGATCACGCGATCGCGCAGGGCGGCGCCTGGCAGCGGGCCGGGACGGCCTTGCCGCTCGCGGTGAACATCAGCGCCGACGATATCGGCGACGCGCGGCTCGACGCCCGCGTGGCAAGCCTGCTTACCCGGCATCAACTTCCGCCGGCGCTGCTCACCCTGGAACTCACCGAGAGCGGATTTATCGAGGATCCCACGCGGGCGCTGCGCATGCTGAGCGCCATCGCGATGTTGGGGGTGAACCTGTCCATCGACGACTTCGGCACGGGCTATTCCTCGCTAAGCCACCTTGCCCGCATGCCCGTCAACGAAGTCAAGATCGACCGTAGTTTCGTGCAGGGCCTCGAGTCCGACCCGGAATTCGCACCCGTGGTGCGATCGGCGGTCGACATGGGCCACGCTCTTGGACTCAAGGTGGTGGCCGAGGGTATCGAGACCGAAGCCTCGGCGGCGCGATTGCGCGGCCTCGGCTGCGATATTGCGCAGGGTTACCTGTATGCCAAGCCCATGCCGCTCGCGGTGCTCGAGACCTGGCTCGAGGGCAAGGAGCGCGTCCCGGTGATCGCGGTGCCGGTCGACTTCAAGATCGACGAGGTGACCGATACGGTGAGCTTGGCGAGCTATTGAGGCCGCTTCCCGCGGCACTCGCGTTTCGGGCAAATTCGCGTACAGTATTTCTGCAATGAATCGTGTCGACCCTCCCCTGAGTCATCGGCATAGCGCCGCTGCACACCCATGCGTCTTGCCGCAGTGAGCCGCATCAGCATTCTGGGCGAGGCGCTCGACGGATTGGGCCGCTGGTATGTGGCGGTGCCGCCGTTCCTGATCATCGGGTTCCTGGCTACGCTGTTCTTTCTGACCGGCGCAGGACAGGAGCGCTTGCAGGAAGCGAGCGAACGGCTGCAGAAATCCGCCTTGCGCGAGCACGCAATCGATGATCTGCAACTCGGCCTGTCCCGATCGGTCGCCACGCAGCGCGGTTACCTGCTGACCGGCGACCAGAGATTTCTCAAGGCCTACAACACGAGCATCACCGAGATCGAGCCGCGGCTGTCGCGGCTGCAGGCGGCATATGCGGGCTCGGACTCCGATTTGGCGGAGGTGCGCTCGCTCAACGTGCTGATCGGCAAGCGGCTGGCGGATCTGGCGATGGTGGTCGCGATTCAGAAGACCCAAGGCGCCTCGGCCGCGATTGCTCTGATGAAAACCAGCGTCGGTTTGGATGCCGGTGAAGCCATCGGCGAATCCCTCGAGCAATTGCGCCAGCGCGAGTCCGAAGAACGCGGCGCCGCAGAGGATCATTGGTTCAAATCGCTCGCATTGAGCCGCTGGGTGGTGCTCGCCGGAACGCTATTCAACATGCTGTTGGTGGGCGTTGCCGCGCGCTTGGTCTACATGGATATGCGTCGCCGCACGCTGCAGACCGCCGAACTGCGCGATCAAAAACTACGCCTCGAAGTCGAAGCGGAGGAACGCAATCGCGAACTGGTCGAGCTCTCAACCCATCTGCAAAACATCGCCGAGCGCGAGAAGGCGGCGCTGGCGCGCGAATTGCACGATGAACTCGGCGGCTTGCTGGTCGGCGCCCGCATGGATATTTCTTGGGCGGAACAGCATATCGCGAATCTCGATCCCGACGTGAAGATGCGGCTCAACCGCGTACAGCAAAGCCTTGCCGCCGGCGTCGATTTGAAGCGCCGCATCATCGAAGAACTGCGGCCCACGCTGTTGGACAACGTGGGGATATTCGCCGCGCTGCGTTGGCAGATGAAAGAGACTTGCGGCCGCGCCGGCGTCAAGTGCAGCGAGTCATTCCCCGAGCAAGAGCCGTCGTTTACTTCCGAAGCGGCGATCGCCTTGTTCCGCATCGCTCAGGAAGCGTTCATGAATATCGTGAAGCACTCGGGGGCGATGTCCATGGACATCGCGCTCGACGTCGACGACGATGCCATCGTCATGCAAATCTCGGATGACGGTAAGGGGATTCCGGGGGAGCGGCAGAATGCCATCGGTTCGCACGGCTTGGCGTCCATGCGCCACCGGGTGCGCGCCTTGGGCGGTCGCCTGGATCTGCGCAGTCCGCCTTCCGGCGGCACCAGTCTGCTGGTGCGGATTCCCGCTGCCAACGCCCTGCAGCACGCTGCGGAGCCCGCGCAACTCTAGAATTGCCGAAAACGTCACGGCGCCGAACACCGCGACCGTCAATTATGTCAGCTGTCCCTCGAGCGGACATTGCCCTAGAATTTGCCCGGGCCGCCAAACGGAGTGCGATGCAGTGAGTTGTCTTTGGGATTCCATAGCGCCGGCAGGTGCCGCGATCGACGGTAGGTTTCTGGGCCGCGGCGCGCACGTCGATCTCAAGGACCTGAGCAGCGGATCGATGTTCGGGTCCGAGCTCGAACGCTTTCGCGGCCGCTCGGTGGTGATTGCCACCCGCGAGCAACTGCCCACGGCGCTTGCGCTGGTGGAGCTCGACGGCATCGCGCGCCGAATGGTTCTGTGCACGCCGGATCTCACGCCGCAGCAGCTTGCAGGCGTTGCAGCCACGGCCGAGGCCGACGCCATCGTATTGGACGCCCCGCCCGGCGCGGCGACGCCCGCATCTTTGACGCCGTTCGTGCTCGCACCCCGGCCGCTGCCGGCAACGATGCAACGCTCGGGCGGCGTGCAAACCGAGTGGATTCTGTTGACCTCGGGGACCACCGGGACGCCGAAGCTCGTGCTGCACACGCTCGCGAGTTTGAGCGGCGAGCTGCCGCAGGCCGCGCCGAGCCACATGATTTGGAGCACGTTTTATGACATCCGCCGCTACGGCGGGCTGCAGATTTACCTGCGCGCCGTGCTGTCGCGCTCGCCCTTGGTGCTGTCGAGCGCCGCTGAACCGACACCGCAATTTCTGGCGCGGGCCGCGGCCGCCGCGGTCACCCATATTTCGGGCACCCCTTCGCATTGGCGGCGCGCATTGATGAGCGGCGATGCCGGGATTCTAAAGCCCCAGTATGTGCGATTATCGGGCGAGGTCGCGGACCAGCCGTTGCTCGACAATCTGCGCGCGGTGTATCCGAATGCCCGCATTGCGCATGCCTTTGCTTCGACCGAGGCGGGACTCGCGTTTGACGTCAACGATGGGCGCGAGGGATTTCCCGAGGCGTTTATCGAAAACCCCGCCGCGGGCATCGATCTGAAGGTCGTGAATCATACGTTGCGAATTCGCTCGCGCCGCAACGCCGCCCGCTATCTCGGCGCCACGGCGAATGTGCTGGTGAGCGATGACGGCTACGTCGACACCGGCGATATGGTGGAACTGATCGGGGGGCGCTATTACTTCAGGGGCCGCACCGGCGGGGTCATCAATGTCGGCGGACTCAAGGTGTATCCGGAGGAGGTCGAAGCGGTGCTGAACGCCGACCCGCGGGTGCGCATGTCGCTGGTCCGGGCGCGCCGTAACCCGATCACCGGCGCACTCGTGGTTGCCGATGTCGTCTTGGCCAATCCCAATAGCAACGCCGAAGCGGACGCTCCGGAACGAATCAAGAACGATCTTCTCGAGGCATGCCGGCGCACACTGGCGAGCCACAAGATTCCGGCGATGCTGCGTTTCGTGCCTTCTCTGGAATTCACTGCGGCCGGCAAATTGGTGCGGCCGAGCGCGGAAACTCACACGCGCACGGCTCCCGCCGAAATCGCCGCAAACAACGGCGCATCGAGCGGCACGTAAGCCTGCGATCGGGAATCATCGAAGTACAAGGGATCGCTGGTGCGGGCCGGATCGAATCCCGCCTGCAGCAAATCTTGCTTGCGCGGCTTGAACGTTCCGGTGGATTCGATGTTCTTCAACAACCGCAGGAACACCGGTCGCGCGTAGCTCGGCAGCTTGAGCGCGACATCCGCCCGGAAGGCGGCCAGATCGAAGTCCGCATTGACCAGCAGCGCCGCGAGCCCGGCGCGGCCGTCGGCACCCGGCACCGCGACACCGTAGACGACGCCGTCGACAACCCCGCGGGCCGCGGTGAGCGCGGTCAAGACCTCGGCTGTCGATACGTTCTCGCCCTTCCAGCGGTAAGTCTCACCCACACGGTCCACGAAGTAATAGAAACCGCGTTCATCGCGGCGCATCAGATCACCGGTGCGATACCAGGAGTCGCCGTCCTTGAAGACATTGTGCAAGACCTTGCGCGCCGTTGCTTCGGGGTCGGCGTAACCTTCGAATCTGCCGGCAAGTTCCTTGCCGCCGGCGGGGATCAAGCCGACTGCCTCGCCGACCTCGTTGGCCAGGCACCGCTCGCAGAATCCGGCGTCGTTGCGTCTGGGCTCGCCGCGCTCGACATCGAAGCGCAGCAGCGCGACCGGCAAACGGTGCGCAAGAAACGACGGTATCTTGCCGATCGCCCCGACACGCCCCTCGCAGTTGTAGAGCGAGAAATTGCCCTCGGTCGAGGCGTAGTACTCGAGGATTCGCGGGATCTTGAAACGGTTCTGGAACGGCTCCCACACCTCCGGACGCAGGCCATTGCCGCAGGCGATACGCAGCGAATGCGAGGTTTCGAGGTCCTGATGCGCTGCGTTCAGGAGGTAGCGGCACAGTTCGCCGATGTATTGAAACAAGGTGCAGCGCTCATCGCGCACGTCGCGCCAGAAGTCCGAAGCCGAAAAACGCGCGCGAATGATCACGGCGCCGCCGCCGACCAATGTCGCGCCGGTCGCGACCACTCCGCCGACACTGTGGTAGAGCGGCAGGCAGTTGAACATGCGATCCGTCGGCCCGGTATCGAGCAAGCCGGCGAACCAATGGCTCCACTGCATGACCCTATAGTGGCTGACCTTGGCTGCCTTCGGCAGGCCGGTCGTGCCCGACGTGTAGATGTACAGCGCAGAGCTGTCGAGCCGCGGCGGCGAACATTCCGAATCGCGCAGTTGGGCGCCCGACAATCGTATGAGCTGCGGCGCCAGGGGTGCGAGGTCGTGTGCGCTATTCCCGTATACCCAACACGGCAGCGCGCTCCGCAGCCGTGCACGCACGTCGGTGAGCCGCGCCGCCAGTTCGCCGCCCACGATCACCGCCTGCGGCGCAACGATGTTGATCGAATGCACCAGCGCATCGCCCGCGAGGTTCGTGTTGATCAACGCGACGACCACGCCGATGCGCGTCAGACCCAGCCAGACCGCCATATATTCGGCGCAATTCGGCATCAGCAGGCACACCGTGTCGCCGGCATTCAAGCCCTGCCCAATTCCCCAGCGCGCGTATTGGTTGCAGCGATTCGCGAGTTCCCGATAGCTCAGGCAGGCGTCATTCGATAGCAGTGCGGGCGCCGCATCGAATTGGTGCGCCAGCCGATCGATCAATGCCGGCAGCGTGAGCGCCGCTTGATCGATCGATGCCGTGCGCTCCAGGGCGCGGATCCAGGCTTCGCGGGCTGATTTGGCGCCCGGGTCGGCGGATGATGTTACGGGAGTGCTGCTCATGGCGTCGCTATCTTTGGAATTGCGAACCGTACCACGACTGCCCGAGGCGTTCGAGATACACTGTTGGCACTTTTTGCAACGAGAATGCGGCGGGAATGAAGCGGGAAACAATCGCAATTCACGGTGGGTTCGACTCGGATCCGGCGACCAAGGCGGTGGCTGTGCCGATATATCAAACCGCCGCGTACTCATTCGACAGCGCCGAACACGGCGCGGCGCTATTCAACCTGGAAGTGCCGGGCTATCGCTACACCCGGATCAGCAATCCGACAACCGACGTTCTCGAGCAACGCGTCACAGAACTCGAAGGCGGCGTCGGCAGCATCAGTGTGAGCTCCGGGCAAACGGCGCTGTATTACGCTACGGCCAACCTCACGGAAATGGGCCGCAACATCGTCTCGGTGCCGCAGCTCTATGGAACGACCTACACCCTGTTCGCGCATGTCCTGCCGAAAATGGGCGTGCAGGTGCGCTTCGCGAAGTCCGACCGCGCCCCCGATCTTGAAGCCTTGATCGACGCGGACACGCGCGCCATATTTTGCGAAACCGTCGGCAATCCCGCCGGCAATGTCTGCGACCTCGAAGCGCTTGCCGATGTCGCACACCGTCATCGCATGCCGCTGATCGTCGACAATACGGTGGCGACGCCGATGTTGGTGCGTCCCAAAGAATACGGCGCGGATATCGTCGTGCATTCCTTGACGAAATTCATGGGCGGTCATGGGACCACGCTCGGCGGCATCGTCGTCGATTGCGGCACTTTCTCGTGGACCGACAATGCCAGCCGCTATCCCATGTTTACGCAGCCCGATGAGTCTTATCATGGACTTGTGTACACCGAGCATTACGGCGCCGCCGCATTCGTCGGCCGTTGCCGCAGCGTCTATCAGCGCACCCTGGGCGCAGTGCTCTCGCCCATGAACGCGTTCTTGCTCCTGCAGGGCATCGAAACGGTCGCGCTGCGGGTCGAAAGGCATGTCGAGAATGCGCGCAAGGTGGCCGAGTTCCTGCGCGCCAGTCCGCGCGTCGAGTCGGTGAATTTCGCGGGGTTCGAAGACAATCCGTATCATCCGCTGGTACGGAAATACCTCGGCGGCAAGGCATGTTCGCTCATGACCTTCGAGATTCGCGGCGGCCTCGCGGCCGGCATGCGTTTCTACAATGCACTCAAGCTATTCAAGCGCTTGGTGAATCTCGGCGATGCGAAGTCGCTCGCCTGCCATCCTGCCTCGACGACTCACCGGCAGATGTCGCCCGCCGAACAGCTGGCCGCGGGCGTGGCCCCCGGCGGCATTCGCTTGAGCGTCGGAATCGAGCATATCGATGACATTCTGGCCGATCTCGACCAGGCGCTGCGAGTTGCCGTCGGCTAGACGGCGGACGGCCGCTAGGCGTCTTTGCGCTGCGCGAGCGTACGCACCACCAGCGCCTGGATCGCAGCCACGGAGTGGAAGTTTTCGGGAGTGATATCCGACTGCGGGATGGCAATATCGAATTCCAGCTCGACAGCCAGCATCAGATTCACCATTTTCAGCGAACTGATACCAAGGTCGCTCAGCTGTTGGTCGACCGGAAAGGGGTCCGGGACGACCGCAGTCGCCCCCAGCGTCTGTTTTACCAGCGCCACGAGCTGTGGGCCTACCCCTTGAATCGTCTTCTGATCCACTCGATACATCTCCCAGAGGAATGCCGCCCGATCATACGTGAGCCGGGGCTCGATGTTGAGACGAGATTGACAACGATAGTTTGTAGCGTGTCACACAATACATTCAAAGTTTTACATATGCTTATGAAAGCTGGGCCGGACGTCGATGGGGCGCGCAATTCCGCCAAATTAGCGGTTGTCCGCCCTGGTGACTCTCCGCATAATGACCCGGAGAATGCGGTAAATCCACGGTTAGAGGATGTTTAATGGAACCTCAGAGAATGTCGGGCGCTGCCCGGGTAGTGAATGTTCGCCAAAACGATTTGACTGCGCGCGCACGTGCCGCCGCCGACGTCGCGAAAGCGAACGCCGCGGCGGTCGACGCGGAGGCGCGCTTTCCTGCCGAGTCGTTCGCCGAAATTCGTAAGCAGCGGCTGCTCGGTATCCAGGTTCCCCAGTCCCTGGGCGGCGAAGGCGCGAGCCTCGCGGAAATCGCCGACGTTTGCTACATCCTCGGCCAGTCGTGCTCCTCCACCGCGCTGATCTATGCCATGCACCAAATCAAGATGGCCTGCATGGTGCGCCACTGCAAGGGCAATTCCGCGATTGAACGAATTTTGAGCCGCATCGCCAACGAGCAGCTGCTCATGGCCTCCTCCACGACCGAAGGCACGGCCGGCGGGAACGTGCGCTCGAGCGAGGCTGCCGTGGTGCACGAAGGCGCGCAAGTGACCCTCGAGCGCAAAGCCACGGTCATTTCGTATGCCGTCGAGGCGGACGGCGTGGTGACCACGGCGCGCCGGGCGGCCGATGCGGCGGGCTCGGACCAGGTGCTGTTGGTGTTGCTCAAGGCGGATTACACGCTCGAACGGCTGCAAGTGTGGGACACGCTCGGCATGCGCGGCACGCATAGCGAGGGCTTCACGCTGCGCGCACGGGCGGCGGCCGAGCAGATCATGCCCGAACCCTACGATCGAATTCACGCTCAGACCATGGTGCCCTTTGCGCATCTCTTATGGGGATCGGTGTGGGCGGGAATCGCGGCCGCGGCGGCCGGCAAGGCACAGGCCTTCATCCGCATGGCGGTCCGCAACTCGAGTGGCCAATTGCCGCCCGGTGCGGCGCACTTCACGCAGGCGGTCTCGACGCTGCGCACCTTACGCGGTGTGTTGAGCGCCAATCTTCGCAGCTACGAAGCGATCATGGGCGATGACAAAGCGATATCGTCGTTGGAGTTTCAGGCGATGATCACGCTGACCAAGGTGCAGGTGTCGGAACTCGCGGTGACGACGGTGTTGAGCTCGCTGCGCGCCTGCGGATTGTCGGGCTACCGCAACGACACCGAGTTCACGATCGGCCGGCTGCTGCGCGATGTCCTGTCCGCGCCTCTCATGATCAACAACGATCGCATTCTCACCAATCTGGCAACGACGTCGTTGATGACGCCGCTGCCGACTACCATCAGTGGTTAATACTCCTATGTCTACTGCCAGTACTACCGCCTCCGCTGCCGTCGCCACCCCTGCGGACCCGCTCGCGCATATCGCCGCAGGATTGTTTCGTCCGATGGGCGTCGATGGCGTGTATGCGCGCACCGCCTTGTATACGAATCTCGTCGAGCGTCTCGAGGGGTACATTACGCGGCAACGCGACCCGAAAGCGGAAATCATGCGCTTCCCGCCGGTGATGAGCCGCACGCAACTCGAGAAATCGGGCTACCTCAAGAGCTTCCCCAATTTGCTGGGCTGCGTGTGTGCGTTGCACGGCTCCGAGGCCTCGATCCGATCGGCGGTCGACCGTTACGACAACGGCGGCGACTGGACCACGTCGGTGACTTCCTCGGATTTGGTGCTGTCGCCCGCCGCGTGCTATCCGGTCTATCCGATTGTCGCCGCGCGCGGCCAGCTGCCGTCCGGCGGGCTGCAATTCGATATCGAAGCCGATGTATTCAGACACGAGCCGTCACGCAGCTTGGACCGTCTGCAGTCGTTTCGCATGCGCGAATTCGTGAGGATCGGATCTCCGCAGGAGATCTTGGAGTTTCGCGAAAGTTGGATGGCCAAGGCACCGAAGTTGGCGGCCGACTTGAGTCTACCCTTCAACATCGACGTGGCGAACGATCCGTTTTTCGGCCGTGTCGGCCAAGTCATGGCGGTGAGCCAGCGGCAGCAAGCGCTCAAGTTCGAATTGTTGATCCCGTACTACCCGACGGCCTCGCCCACGGCTTGCATGAGCTTCAATTACCATCGCGAGCATTTCGGTCATGTGTGGGGCATCAAGGACGACAAGGGCGAATTGGCGCATACCAGCTGCGTCGCCTTCGGCATCGACCGCTTGGCGGTCGCGCTGTTCGCGAACCACGGCCTGGACCTCGCGAAGTGGCCGGTAGTAACCAAGGCTGCACTGGCCCTGTAACGCCGCGCCGGGAAGGATTTCGTGCCGCTTGACCCGCGCGTTAAACGCTTCTTGGACGTGCTGGCAGCGGGCAAGCCGCCCAACATGCTCGAGACCACGGTCGCTGAGCGGCGCTCCGGGCTCACGGAGCTCATGAAATTCGGCGGTCCGGAGGCTGCGGTCGGCGCCATTCAGGACCGCACCTTGCCGGGAGCCGATGATTTGCCGCTGGCAGTGAGGGTGTACACCCCCTTGGGAGCGACGGCGGGGCTTCTGCCTGGTCTGGTTTACTTTCATGGGGGCGGCATGGTGGCGGGCACCGTGGCGACGCATGATTCCATCGGCCGTGCGTTGGCAAATTCGGGCGCGTGTCGGGTGGTCTCGGTCGACTACCGCCTTGCTCCGGAACATCCCTATCCCGCCGCCCTCGACGACGCCCTGGCCGCAGTCACGTATATCGGAACTCACGCGACTGAATTCGGTATAGACGCCGAACGCCTCGGTATCTGCGGCGACTCGGCCGGCGGCACGCTCGCTGCAGCGACCGCTCAGGCGGTGGCTCGCATTGGCAATCCGCGCTTGGCGCTGCAATTGCTGATTTGCCCGATTCTCGATTACAGCGGTTCGACCCCCTCAAAACGCGACTTAGGCACAGGCTACCTGGTCGATCAGGCGACGCTCGACCATGATCTGCTGTATTACGCACCGCCCGGCACAGATCCGGCCGATCCACGGATTTCGCCGCTGCGCGCGGCAAGCGTCGCCGGTCTGCCGCGCACGCTGATTCACACGGCCGAATTCGACCCCCTGCGCGACGAGGGCCGGGATTATTACGAGCGCCTCACCCGCGAGAACGCGGAAGTGTCCTACACTTGCCACCCGGGTATGATTCATCTGTTCTACGGCCTTGGGGCCGTGATTCCGTATGCCCGAACCGCGTTCGCACAGATCGGCGGTGAAATCCGGGCTGCATTGGCCTGACCGAAGG
>CAYRAC010000014.1:0-21306 GCA_964422045.1 uncultured Steroidobacteraceae bacterium | reverse complement strand
TGGTAGGGGGCCCTGATTCCTCCTGTTGCCTTTCGGCTTCCTAGGAGTCAGGGTCTACCAATGACAACAAAATTCGGCGAATTGATGATCGAAAAACGATCCATCGACTACGTGCCGATCGCCGAACGGCACGGCAAGGTTTGGCATCTGTGGCCGGTCTGGTTCTCCGGAGATGCGCATCTGGCGACGGTCGCTGCCGGAGTGGTCGGCATCGCCCTCGGCGGAACACTCGTTTGGATGTCGTTGGCGGTGTTTTTCGGTTGTGCGTTCGGCACCTTCTTCATGGCCTTCCACTCGACCCAAGGTCCGCAACTCGGGCTGCCGCAAATGATCCAATCGCGGCCGCAGTTCGGCTACGTCGGGGCGCTGCTGGTATGGGGCGTCGCCCTGATCGCCTACATCGGATTCAACGTCTTCAACCAGATATTGGCGGCGCAGACCGTGCTGTCCCTGTACGGCGGCGATTCGACGTGGGTGATGCTCGTTTTCACGCTGTTGTCCGTGGCCCTCGCCGTCATCGGTTACGATTTGATCCATCTCGCGCAGCGCAGCGTCGCCTATTTGCTGATTGCCGCCCTGCTGGTGTTCACGGTGGCCGTTGTCGCCAAAGGGAACTTGGGCTCGCAAGCGCTCGCATTGCGCGATTTTCGCGCCGTGCCGTTCCTGGCGCAGTTCTTCGCGGCCGCCTCGTATCAGATTGCCTGGTCGATCTACGTGTCGGACTATTCGCGCTACTTGCCGCGCGATGTCGGGGTCGGCGCGTCCTTTTGGTGGACCTACCTCGGCGCCTTCGTCGGCGGCACCTGGATGATGTTGCTTGGCACGTTATCGGCGGCGTTATACCCGACCATGGAAGTGGCGACGGCGCTGCGCACGGTCGCCGACTCGGTATTGCCGGGCTTCGGTAAACCGTTGTTGCTGTGTTCGCTGGTCGGGTTGGTTACCATTACATCGCTCAACTATTACGGCGCGTCGCTCACGTTCCTGAGCGTCATGGATTCCATCAAACCGAGCCGGCCGACGGTTGGCAAGCGCCTGGCGACCTTGTTCATCTCGGCGCTGCTCGCCACCGCCCTCGCGCTTTCCTCGTCCCACAATTTCGTCGAGCAATTCAGCGAGTTTCTCGATGTGCTCCTCTATCTGTTCACGCCTTGGACCGCAATCAACCTGGTTGATTTCTATTGGATCAGAAAAGGGCACTACTCGGTGCGCGAGATATTCAATCCGCGCGGCATGTACGGACGCTGGAATGCCCGCGGCTTGTGGGCGTATGGGATTGGCTTCGTCGCGATGATCCCGTTCTTCAGCACCAGCCACTTCAAGGGGCCGGTGGCGAGGGCGCTCGGCGGGTCGGATATAGCCATGTTGGTCGGACTGCCGGTCTCGGCGCTGGTTTACATCGTCCTGTGCCGCACGCTCGATCTTGCGGCAGACCGGCAGCAGGCCCACGACGCGGACCGCGGTCTCGATCCGGATGCGGCCTATTAGAGCGGCGTGTCGAGGAACGCGTTGAGCACCTTGGCGACCCCTTGCGGGTCTTCCCAAAACGGATTGTGGCCGAGTCCGTCGAAGATTTTCACTTGCGCATTGGGCAAGGCGCGGCGCAGCGTCTGGCGCACATCCTCTTCCATGATGGGATCGCGGCTCCCCCAGATGAGCAAAGTCGGCGCCTTGAGCCGCGGCAGCGTGCTTTGCAAATCGCCGTAGATGTTGTTTGCCGGCAACGCTTGATCGAGGACCGCGATCCAAACACGCAGCGGAATGCCGGCCGCATCGATGCGCTGGCGGCGAATGAAATCGGGATCCACCGGAGTCGGTGAATCCCACCAGGCGATCATGAACGGCGAATCCGGCTCGATCGGTTCCTTGAGCTTGCGTATCTCGGCGGCGAAGTCGAATTGCGGCGGCTTTTTCGCACCGTCGGGGGGCGCGCCGCCGGTCGAGGAGATCAGCACCACATGCGCGGTCCGTTCAGGCCAAAATTCCGCGAATGTTTGCGCGATGATGCTGCCCAGAGAGTGTCCGACGATATCCGCCTTGCGCACGCCGAGGCTGTCCAGCAGCAACTTGATGTCGTAGGCGAAATCCAAGCGGCTGTAGCAACACTCGGGTTTGCTCGATTTCCCATGGCCGCGAATATCCACCAGGATCAGCCGGTAGCGCTTCGATAGATAGGGCAGCAGCGGCACCCAATCGCGCGCATTGTCGGTGTAACCGTGGATCAGCACGACGGCGGGGCCGGAGCGCTCGCCCCGATCGATATAGGCGAGCGACTGCCCGTTCGGCAGCACGAGCAATTTCTTACTGTTGTCGAAGGCGTCGAGATCGATTTTCAGTGCGGGCGGCGCTGCCGGCGCCGCTGCGGCGTCGGCAGCAGGTGGCGCGCCGGCGGAGCGGGCCGCGGCTGCCGGAAATGCCGAGGCATGGTGCAGCAACAGCAACGCGAGTGCGCCGGTCAATATCTTGTTTCTTGAGCTAACCATGATCGAAGCTTACCCGAGGACGCCGCTGCCGCTAGCTCTTCAAACGATAGCCTGTCTTGAACACCCACGCGACCACCGCCACGCAGATGCCCAAGAAGCCCAGCGTCATCGCGAGGCTGATACCGACGCTCACATCGGCGGTTCCATAGAAGCTCCAGCGAAAGCCGCTAATCAGGTACACGATGGGATTGAAGAGACTGAAGGTGCGCCACGCGGGCGGCAGCATGTCGATCGAGTAGAACGCGCCGCCCAAGAAGGTGAGGGGGGTGATGACGAGCATCGGAATGAACTGTAATTGCTCGAAGCCCTTGGCCCATATGCCGATGATGAAGCCAAACAAGCTGAACGTGAATGCGGTCGCGAGCAGGAAGGCGGTCATCCAAATCGGATGCAAGATCTTGATGGGCACGAACAGCGATGCGGTGAGGAGAATGGTCAAACCGAGCACCACTGACTTGGTCGATGCGGCGCCCACATACGCGATCACGATCTCGACGTAAGAGACCGGCGCGGACAGCAACTCATAGATCGTGCCCGTGAATTTCGGGAAATAAATGCCGAAGGAGGCGTTCGACAGGCTTTCGGTGAACAGTGCCAGCATGATCAGTCCCGGCACGATGAACGCGCCGTAGCTGACGCCGCCCGGCGTCGTCAGCCGCGAGCCGATGGCCGCGCCGAACACGACGAAGTACAAGGAGGTCGTGATCACGGGCGTTACCAGGCTCTGTACCAAGGTGCGCATCGCGCGCGCGATCTCGAACTTGTAGATCGCCCACACGCCGTGCCGATTGAATGCGAAATGCGAGGCGGATCGGCTCATGCGGGTTCGCTCACCAGCTTGACGAATATCTCCTCCAGGGAGCTTTGATGCGTTTGCAGATCCTTGACGAGGATCGACATGTCGCCGAGGCGCCTGAGCAATGCGAGGATGTTGCCGCTATTCGCGCTATCGACCGTGTAGACCAGGTCATGGCCATCGCTTTTCAGTTCGAGCGCCCAGGATTTGAGTTCGAGCGGGATGCGTTGCAGCGGCTCCTGCAGATGTAAAATGAGTTGCTTCTTGCCGAGCTTCTTCATCAATTCGGACTTCGCTTCGACCAGCATCAAGGCGCCCTTGTTGATTACGCCGATCCGGTCGGCCATCTCTTCCGCCTCTTCGATGTAATGCGTCGTCAAAATGATGGTGACTCCCGTGTCGCGCAGCCCCCTGACCAAAGCCCACATGTCGCGGCGCAGTTCCACGTCGACGCCGGCCGTGGGTTCGTCGAGGAACAGGATCTCCGGCTCGTGCGACAGGGCCTTGGCAATCATCACGCGCCGTTTCATGCCCCCGGACAAGGTCATTATCCGGCTATTGCGCTTATCGAGCAGCGACAGATCGCGCAGCAGCCGTTCGATGAACGCGGGATTCGGCGCGCGTCCGAACAGCCCGCGGCTGAAGGATACGGTGGCCCACACCGTTTCGAACGCATCGGTGCTCAACTCTTGCGGCACCAGGCCGATTTTGGCGCGAGCCGCGCGGTAGTCGCGCACGATGTCATGGCCGTCCGCAGTCACGCTGCCGCTGCTTGCGGTGACGATGCCGCAAACGATGTTGATCAGGGTGGTCTTGCCGGCGCCATTGGGCCCGAGCAAGGCGAAGATTTCCCCTCTTTCGATCTCGAGATTCACGAGCTTGAGCGCTTGAAAGCCGGTCGCATAGGTCTTGACCACGTCGCGGATGGAAATGACGGCAGCCATGAACGCTCAGTCAGTTTCTGGCAATGCGCTTCACCAGCGCGCGCGTGAAATCGGCGGTGCTGGTATGGCCGCCGAGGTCAGCGGTTTTCGCATTGTCGAGGTTCAACGCCTGATCGATGGCGGTGCGCAGGCGCGCCGCCATGTGCGGTAAGTGGCAGTGATCGAGCATCATGGCGGCCGCGAGCAGCAGCGCCGTGGGGTTCGCAACTCCCTTGCCGGCAATATCGGGCGCGGAGCCGTGCACGGCTTCAAAAATCGCCGCATTCGCGCCGATATTGGCACCCGGAGTCATGCCCAATCCCCCGACCAGCCCGGCTACCAGGTCGGAGAGGATATCGCCGAACAGGTTGGTCGTGACCAGCACGTCGAATTGCCAAGGGTTCAGCACGAGCTTCATGGCGCACGCGTCGATGATCACGGTGTCCAAGACGAAGCGGTCCTTGTACTTGCGTTCGTACAGCTGCAGCCCGGTTTCCAGAAAAATCCCGGTAAGCGCCTTCATGATGTTGGCCTTGTGCACGATCGTCACTTTCTTGCGGCGGGTGGCGATGGCGTGTTCGAAAGCGAACTCGAGCAGCCGGCGGCTTCCCTGCCGCGTGTTCACACCGGTTGCCATGGCAACGGCGTGTGGGTCGTCGTCGATCTGGATATAGTGCTCGTGGCCGATATACAGACCTTCCAAGTTCTCGCGCACGACGACCAGATCGATCTTGTCGAAGCGGCCGCCCGGAACCAACGTGCGCGCGGGGCGCAGGTTTGCGTACAGCTTGAATTCTTCGCGCAGGCGCACGTTCGAGGAACGATAGCCGCCGCCCGACGGAGTTTCGAGCGGGCCCTTCAAGGCAAGGCGCGTGCGGCGGATGCTGTCGATGGTCTTCGCCGGCAGGGGATCGCCGGCGCTCTTGATGCCTTCGAGACCCGCGGCCTGGATATCCCACTCGAACGGTGCGCCGAGCGCCGTCAATACCGCGACTGTGGATTCGACGATTTCGGGACCGATCCCATCGCCGGGGATCAGGGTGGCTGGAATGGACTGTGGCATCGTCGCTGGCTCGCAAGTGACCGGGGCAAGTGATTAGGATACTAGAATGGAGGCGATTACACTTCGCGGCGGGAATTACTTATTAGCAACGAAGAAATAATTGCGGCGACGCGCCGCTGGCTCGAACGCTCGGTCATCGGCCTTAACCTGTGTCCGTTCGCCGAAAGCGTGTACCGCGGCGGGCGCGTGCGTTTGCGCGTCAGCGAACAGCGTTCCGCAGCGGCATTGCTCGAGGAATTGCGTTTGGAACTGGCTGCTCTGCAGGCGGCCGACCCCCGGGATTGCGAGACCACCCTGTTGATCCATCCGTGGGTGTTAAACGACTTCGTCGAGTACAACGACTTTCTCGAGGTGTGCGACGCGACGCTGGCCGAACTTGGTCTCGAAGGCGAATTGCAGGTCGCGAGCTTTCATCCGCAGTATCAATTTGCCGGCACCGAATCTCAAGACATAGAGAACTACACCAATCGTTCACCTTACCCCATGCTGCAGATGTTGCGCGAGGCCAGCATCGAGCGCGCGATCGCAGCGGTGCCCGATACGGACGAGATATACCGCCGCAACATTCGTACCTTGCGTGACCTGGGCCTCGACGGCTGGCGGCGACTATGGCGCGACTAATACCTTGCGCATCGGAATGAATTCGATGGTCTCTGCATCGCCGACGGCGAAATGCACCATGGCCGAGCCCACATAGCCGCGCGCGGCGTAGAGCTTGACGCCGGCGAGGGTGGCCATCAGTTCGACCGCGGCGAAGCCGTGGCTGCGCGCTTCGCTCTCGCAGCGCTCGAGCAGCAGCGTGCCGATGCCGCGGCGCGCATGGGCGGGATCGACAAAAAAGGCGCGAATCTTCGCGGCGCTGTTCCGCGGATCGAGTAGCGAGGCATCGCGGTGGGCGCGCGCATCGCTGCCGAACAGTGTCGATCGAAAGCTCCAGCCGCCGCACCCGACCGGCCGCGCGTCTTCCTCCGCAATGAAATACGTCTGGTCGGCCAGCAACTGAGTATCGACGCCAAATGCACCGCGCAAGGCGCCTTCGACCTGAGCGGGCCGGTACTCTGCGCTCAAGCCGCGGGCGGAACGGGCAATCAGCGCTTCTATCGCGGGCACATCGGCGAATAGGGCTTTGCGCAGGATGACGCTCATGGGATCGTTTCGAGGCCGTTGCGCCGATAGATCCGGCCCCCTTGCATCACGAAGTCGACCTGCTTGAATTGGTCAGGGTGATCGAGCGGGTTGGCGGCGGTTGCCACGAGATCCGCATACCGGCCGGCCTGGATGGAGCCGATCCGGTCGGCGGCACCGATCAAGTCGGCGGCATTGCGCGTGGCGGCGTCGAGCGCCTGGATGGGCGTCATACCGTTGGCGATGAGCAGCGCGAATTCCAACGTGTGATCGCCTTGGCCCAAATCGGTGCCGTAGGCGATTTTGACGCCCGACTTCACGGCGAGCGGTAGATTTTTCTTCGGCAGCAAATCGTTCGCGAGTTCCTTCTGCGCCGTACCGGGCGTCAATAACTCGGGCCGATCGCGCGCGGCCGCGTAGAACACCTCATAGACGCTCAATGTCGGCACGAGGTAGGTGCCGTGCGCCTTCATCAGGGCAAAGGTCTGCGCGCCGGCAAAAGAGCCGTGTTCGACCGAGTCGACTCCGGCGCGTACCGCGTTCTCGATGGCGTCGGCGGGATAGATATGCGCGGCTACCTTCATGCCGAGCGAGTGCGCGGTTTCGACCGCGACGCGCATTTCCTCGTTGGTCATCAGTTGCTGGCGGGGGTCGTCGCCCGTGGAGGCGATGCCGCCCGAGGGCATGAGCTTGATGACATCGGCACCGCGTCCGCGATGTTCGCGCACGCGCAGGCGCGCCTGTTCGGGCGAGTCGACGATGCCGCGCTCCCAGCCCGGATGGGATAGCGCCGGGTCGATGCCGCTTTTCGGGTCGCCGTGCCCGGCGGTCGGACCCAACGGCTCCAGGGAGACCCAGAGCCGCGGCCCGGCAATTTTGCCGTCCCTGATGGCATTGCGCACGGCGACGGTCTCGTCGCCGCCCCCGACGTCACGCGCGCTGGTAAAACCTTGTTGCAGCATCTGGCGAACGAACAGCGTCGCGTCGAGCGCGCGATCGATATCCGTGTGCGTCAACCAGTATTCCGTGGCGTTGGTGCGGCTCGGCAGCAGCGAGGAAATGTGCACATGGCAGTCGATGTATCCCGGCATCACCGTGGCAGTCGTCAGATCGATGACTTCGGCACCCGCCGGCGATACGAATCCGGACACGACGGACTCGATCTTGTCGTCATGAATCAGAATCGACATCGCAAGTCGCGGTGAATCCGTGATCCCGTCGAGCAACGTGCCGGCATGGATCACGAGGTCCCTGGCGGCGCAAGAGACGGTGCCCAACAGCCCAGCCAGGGCGATGGTCAAACACAGAATTTGCGTCATGATTCGATCCTCGGACAGCCCCATGACTTAAGTGTAGCGCGTCCTGCCGCGTGTTAATCTGCGCTCGGTGACGGTCAACGGCCGCTCCAGGGAGGATCTCGTGTTCATAAAATCAACCGCGCCGCAGAGCATCGGCGGCGTGCTCGACGATTCGATCCGATTGTTCCGCACGGGATTCGCCAAGTCGTGGCCCCTGGCGTTGGGTGCGCAATTGCTGGTGGGCATACCGACCTTGTATTTTAGGCTGAAACTCGGCGCCGGCGGGCAAAATCCGCAGACGCTGCTCGCAATGTACGCGTCCGCGAGTTTTTGGCTGCCCTACCTCGTGTGTGCGATCGCCGCGATCGGTTTCTACAATGCCGTGACTCTGCAGTTAACGAGCGAATTCCAGGGCAGCGCCGCATCGGTGGGTGAATCGGCGCTGCGCGGCTATCGGCTGTTGGGCCGAGTTCTTCTCATGTTCTTGGTGTTCGTCGTATTTTGGGTGCTCATCGCGCTCGTCGTCGGGATCGTCGGCGGAGTGATTTTCGCCAGCGGAGCTCAATTTACGCCGCTGCTGCGGGTCGCTGTCGCCATCGTGCTCGCGCCCGTCGCTCTTTATGTCATGGGCCGGCTATTCCTCACCAATGTGGCATTGCTTGCGGATGATCTGGGCGTGTTCGCCGCAGTGACGACGAGCTGGAAGCTCACCAGCGGCAACTGGTGGCGAGGTGCCACCATCTATGGGGTGATGCTCCTCATTGCGATCGTCTTCTATTTCATCATCGGTTTTGCGGCAGGACTCATCACTTACAGCTTTGGTCCGGCGAGCGTCGCGGGTGCGGGGCTCACCGAACTCGTGTCGCTGCTGGGCACGACCATCCTGCTGCCCTTGATTTCGGCGACCTTGGTCGCGATTTACTACGACTTCAAGTTGCGCATCGAGGGCGCCGATCTCGCCGGCCGAGTGAACGCCCTGCCGCCGCGGTGATCCTGCCCGTTCGACTCGCGAGCACAGTGGGCGCCGCGCTCCTCGCTGCGCTGCTCGGGAGTTCGTCGGCCGGCGCCGCGCCGATCGACACGCTGCGGGCGTGCGCCGACACAACGGCCAACGCCGTGGGAATCAAGGATCTGGACGCCGCATGTCCCGGGCTCGAAGCTTCACTGCAGGCGCTTGGGTTGGATCGGACGCTCTAC
Source organism: uncultured Steroidobacteraceae bacterium (assembly GCA_964422045.1). Lineage (GTDB taxonomy): Bacteria > Pseudomonadota > Gammaproteobacteria > Steroidobacterales > Steroidobacteraceae > Bog-1198. The sequence continues at coordinate 12,421 of CAYRAC010000014.1, read as the reverse complement.
CAAGGCTGGCGTGAGCGCCTGAATCGCGACTCGTTGCGTGACTTGGTGAGGCTCGAGGCGAGCTATCGCGGCTCGACGCCGGCGACCCCGCTCAATGTCGCCGCGCTTTCAGGAATACTCGCGGCGCTGGCGCGCGAACAGAATCCCGCGCCGAAGTCGTGGTGGGACGCATTTACGGCGTGGTTGCGCGCCTGGCTCAAGAGCCACGACGCTGACTCATTCTCCTGGCTGGATGGCTGGCTGGAGAAGCTCCAACATTCGGCAACCCTGTGGCATGCCGTGCTCTACTCGCTGATCGGCTTGGTGCTGGCAATCGCCGCATGGGTCGTGTTCAACGAACTCAAGGCCGCCGGTGTGGGTGGCCAGCGCAGGCCCGACCCGGCGACGCCACATGGCGGCGCGATTGACGATTCCCCTGACGCGAGCCCGGCGTCGGCGCCGGTTGCGCCCGCCGATCAGCTGAGCGCATTGCTGCGCCTGCTGGTGAAGCGCCTGCTGCAGGCGGGACGGCTCAAAGCGGAACGCGCGTTGACGCACCGCGAATTGGTGTTGGGCAGCCGCTTCGACAGCGAGTCGCAACGAGCCGCGTTTGCCGCAATTGCAGCCACGGCCGAATCGGTTCTGTACGGCGCGCGCGGCGCGTCGCCTGAACAGCTGCGCAGCGTATTGCGGCAGGGTCACACCTTGCTGGCAGAACTGCCGGACTCGCCGAGCGTGCGTTGAAGGAGCGGCTGGTCACTCTCGGGCTGGCGCTCGCAGCCTTAGTGCTTTTCTATATTCTATTTTTGCCGAAGCCGGCAGCGCCCGACGCTGCTCCTGAGTTGCCGTTGAGCACGGAACTGCGCCCGAACGGATATCAGGCAGCGTGGCGCTGGCTCAAGTCGCAGCAGATTCCGGTGACCGCGCTGCACGAACGCTACGACCGATTGCTCAAGGACAGCGTTTCGCCGGGCGGCAACCGCTTGTTCGCGGGCAGCCTGTCGGCAAGCCGCACGGGCAATGTGTTGCTGACCACCCTGCCGCGGCAACTCCCGGTCGGCGGGCGCGAAGCCTCGATGCTCGATCTGTGGGTCGAGCGTGGCAACACGCTGATCGTGATGCTCGCGCTCGATGACACGCCGGCGTGGTCGCTGCGCAATAACAGCCGATTGGTCGATGAGGCGGGACGCTTGACGCGCCTCAAATTCAGCGTTGTCGATCCTGACCGGGTCGATCCCGACCGGCCTGCATCCCATGCAAAGCCGCAGCGCATCGGCCCATTGCTCGAGTCGCTGGTGCTGCCGCACAACGACAGTATCGAGCCCATCGGCGAACACCCCTTGACGCAGGGCGTTGCGAGCGTAGCGGTTACATCGGAGTTTCTCGCTTCCCGTTGGCGCGCCGCACCCATGGACCAGGCGGGAGTGCTGCAGCTCGGCGAGATCAAAGGCACGGGCGATGCCGCGATGTGGCTGCGCGCGCAGGGCAAGGGCCGTGTGATCACTTTTGCGGTTTCCGGCATTTTCAGCAATCGTGCGCTCGGCGAGCAGGACAATGCCCGCCTGCTCTCGAATCTCATCGCCTGGTCGCGGCAACCCGACGGCGCCGTCATATTCGACGATGCGCACCAAGGGGTCGTCAGCTATTACGACTCCAAGGCCTTCTTCGCAGACCCGCGCTTGCACAGCAGCCTCGGCTGGATCGTCTTCCTGTGGTTCGTGTTCGTGCTCGGCGTGCAGCGCTTGCGCAGCCGCGTCGCAGTGGCCAATCCCGCCGACATCACCGCCTTCGTCAGCAGCAGCGGCGAGTTTTTTGCGGCGACACTGACGCCGGCAGCGGCGGCGGCACGGCTGCTCGGCAATTTCTTCAATGCCATCCGCGCTCGCTTGGGTTTGAGCCAGGACGGGACGCCCGAATGGCAATGGCTCGCCGCCCAGGCGCAGGTGTCGGCGCGGGATCTCGCGCAATTGCGCCGACTGCACCAAGGGACGCAGGCCGGGCGCAGGATCGATTTGCGAGAATTGCAGAATCTACTGGTTCAGTTGCAAGGAAAAGTCTTATGAGCACGGCATTGGAAGCGTTGGAGCAGCAGTTGCAGGAGACGCTCGGCAGATCGGTCATCGGATTGCGTTCGGTGATCCGCTCCCTGACGATCGCCATCGTGGCCCGCGGGCATGTATTGCTGCAGGGGCCGCCGGGACTCGGCAAGACGCTGTTGAGCAAGTCTCTGGCGGCTGCGCTCGGTGGAACTTTCAATCGCGTGCAGGGCACCGCCGACCTGATGCCGTCCGACATCATCGGCGTGCATGTCTACGACGCCGCGAAGCGCGAGTTCGAGTTTCGGCCCGGACCGTTGTTTGCCGATGTTTTGCTGGTGGATGAAGTGAACCGCGCCAGCCCCAAGACCCAGTCCGCGCTGCTCGAGGCGATGGAAGAGCGGCAGGTATCCGTCGAACGCAGAACCTACGCGCTGCCGCCGCAGTTCCTGGTCATCGCCACGCAGAATCCGGGAGATTTCGAAGGGACCTACCCGCTGCCGGAGTCGCAGTTGGATCGGTTCATGCTGCGCATCGATATGACCTATCCGGCACGGGAAGATGAGCAATCTGTCCTGACACAGTACGCGACGCTCGCCGTAGCCTCGAGCGGCCAATGCGCCCCGGTCGCGACCCCCGCCGCCCTCGATGCCGCTCGGGCCTGCGTCGACCAGGTGCACATGGCGCCGCAACTACTGACGTACGTGCTTGATTTGGCACAGGCCTCGCGGCAGCACGCGCATCTCACGCTGGGTCTGTCGACACGCGGGGCCCTGGCGGCGTTGCGTGCCGCGCGCATCAGTGCGGCGCTGCGCGGCGCCGATTTCATATCGCCGGACGATGTGAAGGAAATGCTGCCGGTCGTGATTTCTCACCGGCTGGTGTTGGCTCCCGAGGCCATGCTCGAAGGAGTGACCACGCAGGCAATCGTGCAGCGTCTGCTCGAGCAAGTGCCGGTGCCGCGCTAAAGCGTATGAGCCTGCGCAGCAATTCACTGCTACTCATCGTGCTGATGGCGCTGCTCGCCGTGCTCGGTGAGTGGAGCGCAGAACCGGTGCTCACGGACTTATGGATGCTGCCCGCCGCGCTGCTGCTGCTCGGTCTCGCCTACGAATCCTGGATCGTATCGCGCAGCGGACTGTGTCTTGAAATAGACCCGCCGGAACGGTTTCTTCTCGGCCGCGCGGGCCGCGTGAAATTCGTGTGCACGCTCGGGCTGCGCCGCACATTGCGCATTCAACTTGCGCCGAGCGCGCCCGACACTTTCGACATCGACGGCCGTATCTTCGACTTGCGTATCGATGCCGGGGCGTCGGCCGTGGTCGAGCGGCTGGTGAGTCCGAATCGGCTGGGAGGCTACCCGTGGCCGACGTCGCGAGCGCGTATTGCGGGGCCACTGCGGCTCGCGTGGTGGCCCAAGCTGCTTGCGCCGGCACTTCAGGTTCGAGTCCAGCCCGATCTGTTTCACAGCAAGGCGGAAGTCAGGGGCATTGCCGCCGCCGGTGTCGAGTCGGGCAGCGAACACGGAACCGGCGCCGAGGTTTTGCGCCTGCGCGACTATCGCGCCGGCGATCCGCCGCGCATCGTCGATTGGAAGGCGACGGCGCGCGCCGGGCGCATGATCAGCCGCGATTTTGCGCAAGATCACCGCTTGGAAATCGTCATCGTGGTCGATGCCGGCCGCGCGAGCGCATTGCGCGCAGGCTCGCTCGACCGTTTCGGCCATTACGTCAATGTCGCGGCGCGCTTGGGCCAGTATGCGGCAGGACAGGACGATTTGGTCGGACTGGTCGTTTATGCCGATCGGCCCCTCGCGGTGCTGGCGCCGGCTCGCGGCGCGCCCGCGGTTGCGCGCCTGCGTGAGTTGCTCGCGAATGCACGCGTCGAGCGCACGGAATCGAATCCGTTGTACGCCGCGATGCGAGTGCGAAGCTTGGTGCGCCAGCGCAGTCTCATCATCATGCTCACCGACGTCGACGACACGACGGTTGCCAGCCAGCTGGCGCAGGCGGTGCGCCTGCTGCTCCCCAAGCATTTGCCGTTCGTCGCCGGACTGTCGAGCGCAGCGGCCGAGTCGATGGCCCGTGCGCCGGCGAACCACTGGCTCGATCCCTACCGCAGCCTCGCGGCACAAGAGTATTGCGCGGGTCTGGAGCGTAAAGTTCGCGCCCTCAATGCGCTGGGTGCGCCGGCACTGGTCGCGAGGCCCGATGGGCTCGAGCGGGCGGTGTTTGCGGCCTACACAAATTTCCGTCGCGCGAAACGCGTCTAGCTCGGGGCGCGCGCGCTCATGCGTGCGTTGCGTCGGTGGCGGGCGCGGCGCGTCTGAATAGACGGCCGCTCATCAGAATGCACATCACCGCCCAATACAAGGCACCGATCGCGATGCGGTTGGCGAGAGGGAAGCTCGGATCCGGTGAGATGAAGCCTTCGATGAATCCGCAGCCGACCAAGAGCGCCGCGCACAACAAGAGCAGCGGCCCGACACGCTGCGCGCACGCCTGGAAGGAGTCGCGGCGTGTGGCGAGCGCCGGGCGGATCAAGGACTCGCCCAACACCGTGCCCGTTGCGCCCGCGATGCAGATCACCGACAGTTCGACCGGCCCATGGGCGATGATGAACGTGAAGAGCGCTGCCGCCAATCCGTGCTGGCCGACGAACGCGAACACCGCGCCGAGCATTACCCCGTTCAAGGCGACGAGATAGAACGTGCCGAGACCAAAGAAAATTCCGGCGCAAAACGCCAGCACGCTGACGGAGATGTTATTCGCGAGAATGCCGATGGACAAGACCGAGGAGGGCGTAATGTTGAGGATTCCTTCGGTCCACAAATGACCTGCCTCAACGTGTTCGATCATCGCTCGACCGGCAAACAGGCTGATGAGGCTCGGGAATGTGGCGATCAGCCACCAGCCCGCGGCTGCGCCCGCCGTCATCAACAACGCCATGGCGAGCATCCGCGATCGCAATTCGCGCGCTGCATCGGGACTATCGACGCGCAGCAAATCGAGCAACCCGGCAACGCCGCCGCGAGGTTTGCGGCTGATCAAGGCGTGCAGTTGCGAGTACAACGCTTCCAAGCCCGCGGTGGTGCGACTGTTCGGCATCAAGCGCCGCGCCGTCGCGAGATCCCGCGCCACGCCGCGGTACGACTCGAGCGCGCCCAAGACTTGGTCGACGCTGGCGCGCCGCTGCAGCCGCAAATCCGTGACGCCTTGTACCAGGCCGCGCCACGCGCCGGCGCGCGCGATGATCCAGGCGCGCATGTCGATGTCAGCCACGCAGCACCGCCGTCAATCTTGCGTGCAGTTCCGAATCATCGAGAGCAAGCAGCCGGCCGGCGTCGACGCCCGGTTGCAGCCGTGCCAGCAGCGAGGCGGCGATCTGTTTGCGGTTATCCGAGCCGAGAGAAGGCCAGCGTTCGATAATCTGATCCACCAACTCCAACGCATCGAGCGGCAACGCGGATCCGGCCGCCAAGGGCTGCAAGCGCGTCAAGGATTCGGCGGCCGGCATGTCGTCGAGCACCAGCAGGGTGCCGGCGGCCAGATCGCCGACCCGAACCCGGTTGGCCGTGGCGAAACAGGCGATCAATCCGATGACATACAGCACCGGCAGCGAGTCGATGAGACGAAATATATTGCGGATCAACAGCGCCGTGGTCCCCGGCGTGCCGCCGCTGCGCGTCACGATGCGGACTCCGGCGATGCGCTTGCCCGGAGTTCTGCCGCGCATCGCGAGTTCGAGAATGGGGTGATACAAAAAATAGATCACGGCTGCCGGCAAAACGCTCAGCAGGGCGTCCACGGATTTGAGGCTCGCGCGCAGATTCAGCACGTAGATCGCGAACAGCAACCAGGCGCCGCCGAGCAACAAGCGGATGTGCCAGTCGATGGCGAACGCGTAGCTGCGATTTCCCGGTCCTGCGATGTTCAGCGTCAGATCGACGCCGGTCACGCTTTGCACCGATATCTGTTCGTCCACGTTCACCTCTCGGCGCGGGCGGCCGAGCGCAGCATGGCGAATGCGGCATAGGCGATGACACCGATCACCAGCCAGCGCAGCGCTTTCAGCGGCAGCGTCTTGACGATGTAGGCGGCGATCAGCACGCCGAAGACGCCGCCAAAAGCCAGGCCGAGCGCGGGTCCCCACGCGAACTTGCCGGTTTGGAAAAAACGCAGGCTCGCCACGGGCTGCAGCAGAGCGCACGCCCCCATCATGATTGGGAAGGAGGCGAGCGGATGCATCCCAAGGAGCGCGAGTGTGATCATGCAGGGCGCATACAGTCCAATGCCGGCGCTCATCAGCGCGCCATAGATGATATTGGTGCCGATGGCGACGCCGAACCTCCAGCCGCCAAGACTCATCGCCTCGCCGCCGCCCGGCAGGGTGCCGAGATTGACGGCCGTGAAGACCACGCCCGCGATCAGCAGCGCGGCGCCCATGGTGAATTGAATCGCGCGCTTCGGCAGGCGCGCAATCACGCCGGCGCCGAGCCAGGCGCCGGCCGCCGCGCCGCCGACAACGGTGACCAGCAACAACGGATCGACCACGATGGCCGTGACGAATATCAGCGCTTCGGCAATCGCGGCCGTGGTATGGCCCACATTGAGAGTGCCGGGGATCAATTCATCGGCAACCATGCCGCGCAATTTGTAAATCGCGGTGGTGGGCGCAAATGAGCCGATTCCGAGGGTGTCGAAGAAATCCGTGACGAAGCCGATCAGAATTTCGACGGGCGTCGGCCAGCGCACCGTTGTGCTGCGCCGCGCGGCGCGGACCGCACCGATAAGAAATGCGACACCGGCCAGGCCGATCGCCACGTAAAAGGCAAGTTGCGCCGCATTCATGCGACCAATATACCTGGTGACAGGGGAAATACCCGGCAACGCATAGCAGTATTCAGTTGGCGGCCGTTGACGTACACTTCATGCCAAGAAGGCAGCCAGCCTCAAATGCGTTCATGCAAAGTATGCACCTTCGCGCGCGCATGAAGCCGGGACTCAACATTCGAGAATAATGCGAAAAGAGGCTTAATCAAATGAGAGCGAGTATTTTAGCGTTGGTGGCCGCCACGGGCGCCGCCAGCGGCGCGGCTGCGGTGAGCGCCGCGGCGGCTGATTTTCCAACGCCGCTGCCGGCCGAGACCATTCCGAAGGTCGAGACGCTGCCGAGCAAGTATCCGACCGGCTGGAGCTTCCTGAATTACGCGGGCGATCGCATCGAGCTGCGCAACGTCGGCAGCGACAGCCGCGAGGTCAAAGGGCAGTTGCAGGCGCACGATTCGGCGACGCTGTTGGTCCCCGACAAGCGGCCGGAGCTGTATGTGGCGGATACTGTGTGGTCGCGTGGTTCGCGCGGCACGCGCACCGATTTCATCACCGTCTACGACACGCAGACGTTCAATCCGGTCGGCGAGATCGTGCTGCCGGGAGCGAAGCGCGCGCTGATCACGGCCATGGAAGGACTGATCGCGTTCACCGATGATCAGCGCATGGCGCTGGTATTCAATTTCACACCGGCCTCGTCGGTGACCGTCGTCGATCTCATCAAGCGCCAGGTGCTCGGCGAGGTCGAAATACCCGGCTGCTCGTTGGTCTATCCGTCAGGAACGCGGGGATTCTCGACTCTGTGCTCGAGCGGCACGATGTTGAGCGTGCGTCTCGATCCGAATGGCGCGGTCAGCGGCCGCAGCGAGTCGAAAGCCTTCAACCCTCTCGATACCGATCCGTTGTTCACCGCCTCGACGCTGGTCGGCGGAGTGCGTTATTTCCCGAGCATGCACGGCCGCGTTCAGCCGATCGACATGCGCGGCGACGAGGTGAAAATACTGCCGGATTGGCCGCTGGTGCCGGCCGCCGACGAAGCCGGGCATTGGCGCCCGAGCGGCTGGCAGATCGTCGCCGGCGATGAGCAAAAGTTGCTGTATGTGCTGATGCAGCCGCAGGCGCATGAGGGCACGCACAAGGATCCGGCGACCGAGGTGTGGGTGTACAACACCGCCAACAAGACGCGCGTCAAACGACTGCGGCTGGCACGCCCCGGATCCTCGATTGCACTCACGCACAGCACGGAACCGCTGTTGTTGGTGCAAGCGGGCGAGCGGCTCGACGTCTATGAGACGAGCGGGAGCCTGGTGCGCAGTTTGGATTTGCCCGGGTTGCATACCCGCATGCAAATCGAGCCGGTGCGGTAATGAGCGTGACGCAGCTGCTCAGCGTCCAGCTCGCGGTATTCCTGGCCGCGCTGCTGCTGGTCACGGGCCTGCACAAACTGATTCAGCGTGAGCGCATCCAGGCCGTGCTGCAGGATTTCGCCGGGGTGAGGCCGCGCTGGGCGACGCCGGCGGTGCTCGTCGTCGGCGCGAGCGAATTGCTCGCCGGCGTGCTGCTCTGCTCGGCCTCGTATCGTGCGGCGGGTGCGGTGCTCGCGGGCGTTCTCTGGGGCGGCTATCTCGGGCTGATTGTACGCGCGATTGCCCAAGGACGGCGCGAGGTGGATTGCGGCTGCACCTTGGGCGCCGCCGCGCGACCCCTCGGTGCCTACCCGGTGGCGAGGAATGTGGCATTGATGGGCATGGCCGTGTTCGTGGCGGTGAGTTCGGCGCGAAATGTTGCGCTCGCTGCCGGTGCGGCGCAACTCCTCGCGGCATGCACGCTGGTCGCGCTGTATGCGGCGCTCGATCAAGTGATGGCCCTGGCGGCGCCGCGCCGCGGAGAATTGCTGTGAGCTTTTTGATCGCCTCGCAGATCATGTTGTGGATCGCGCTGCTCGTGCTCGCGGTGGTGTGCATGGCGCTCGCGCGGCAAATCGGCGTTCTGCATCAACGCATCGCGCCGGCGGGCGCCTTGTCGCTGCGGCAACCCTTGAAGCTGGGTGATCCCGCTCCCGAAATGCGGCTCACCGGCTTGGATGGCGTGCCGCTGCAGATTGGCGGTGCGCGCGCCGGACGCAGTCAATTGCTGCTGTTCCTGTCGCCGAGCTGTACGATTTGCGAGGCCCTGTTGCCGGCGTTGCGTTCGGCGAAGGGTGCCGAGCGCGGTTGGCTCGATATCGTCTTGGCGAGCGACGGCGCCGGCGAGCAGCATGCCGCGTTCGTGCGCGACAAGGGTCTCGGCAAATTCCCGTATGTGGTATCGGAACAGCTGGGCCGCAGCTACGGCGTCGCCAAACTTCCCTACGCGGTATTGATCGATGAAGCCGGCAAGCTATCTTCGAGCGGTCTGGTGAATACGCGCGAGCATCTGGAAAGCCTGTTCGTCGCCAAGGAAATCGGCGTCGGCAGCATTCAACAATTTCTCGGTCAACGCGCACCGAGGCATGCATCTTCGGGAGAATAAGAGTGGCTCAATTCGATCAGTTGACGGAAAAAGTATTGCGCGGCATCGCGAGCCGCACATCGAGGCGCAGCGTGTTCAGCGTCCTTGGCGGCTTGTTGGCCGGCGCGGCGACGTTGCCGTTGTTGCCGGTGGCGCGGGCGGGCGAGGGTGAGGCGAATTCGGCCAGCGATCCGAATTCCGGCCAGACCGCAGCGCAAGGCGGCAGCAATCCGCAAGATCCGGGCGATCCGACCAAGTGCGACTATTGGCGGTATTGCGCGATCGATGGCTCGCTGTGTTCCTGTTATGGCGGCAGCGTCAATTCCTGTCCGCCCGGCACCGAGATGTCGCCGATCACCTGGATCGGCACCTGCAGGAACCCTGCGGACCAGCGCAATTACATCATCTCCTATAACGACTGCTGCGGCGGCGTCGCCTGGGGACGCTGCGCCTGTCAGAACAACCAAGGCGACCGGCCGGTCGTGCGACCGCAGAACAACAATGAGGTCACGTGGTGTTTCGGCACCAAGAGTCAGTCCTATACGTGTTCGACCGCCATCATTCTGGGCGTGGCCATTGATCAGAAGTAGCGTACTCGCGGCCGCACTCATCCTCGGGCCGGTCGGCTTTGCCGCGGAGCCCCCGGCCGCGCCGCCGCCCAACGATGCGGCTGCGGCGGGTGCGAGCGTATTCGCCGGCCGCTGCGCGGTGTGCCACGGCGCGCAGGCGGCCGGAATTCCCGGCAGCTTTCCCTCGCTGCATGAGCAAATCGTCGCCTTTGGCAAGATTCCCGAAGGGCGCGATTATCTGGTGATGGTGGTCACGACCGGCCTCATGGGGAGCCTCAAAGTGGGCGGCGTCAGTTACAACGGAGTCATGCCCGCGCAGTCCGGTTTGAGCGAAGCGGAAATCGCGGCGGTGTTGAGCTATCTGTCCGGGGCCACGCTGTCGGCCGCCGATGTGACCGATGCGCGCGCGCGGCACACCGATAAATCGGCGCAGGCTACTCGGGCGTTGCGGCCGGCGTCGGATTTATGATCGCCGCCTCGCCCTGGGCAAGAGCCGCGGCGCTGACGCTGTCTGGTTGGATCTTGGGCACGGCGCACGCGCAGGATGTGCCCGCGGGAGTCGAGAATCCACAGCGTGCGTGGCAACACTGGACGCTCAATTGTCAGGGTTGCCATCGCCAAGACGGCACCGGCAGCACCGCAACCGCACCGAGCTTGGCGGGCACGGTGGCTCGCTTCCTCGCCGTGCCGGGGGGGCGTGAATACCTTGGCCGCGTCCCGGGAGTCGCCACCTCGCCCCTGTCGAACGCGGATTTGTCGGAAGTGATGAATTGGATGCTGTGGCGTTTCGACAAAGAACACCTGCCGCCCAATTTCCAACCCTTCACCGCGCAAGAAATCGGTCAACTGCGCAGCGCGCCGCTGCGGCTCGAAGCCTCGCGGATGCGCGCCGCATTGCTCGAGAAGGCCGACGCATCCGCAGGCCCCTGACGCGGACTCGCCGTCAGCCGGTGGTCTTTGCCGTGGGTATCGGCGCGCGCTTGCGCGAATCGCGGCCGTAGTAGTCGGGATAGTCGGCGCCGAGCCCCTTGAAGCGGCGGTGCACCCACAGATATTGCTCCGGCACGCGGCGAATCTGCGCCTCCAATAAGCGATTGAAGCGTTCGACGTCGCAGATTGGATCCGCCCCGGGGAAATTTTCGAATGCCGGTCCGATCACGACCCGATAGCCGGCCGCGCCCGGCAGCCGCTCCGGAAAGTAGGTCAGGACCGCCGCGCCGGAAATGCGCGCGAGACGCGAGGTGGCGGTGGTGGTCGCGGCCGGGATCCCGAAAAATTTCACCATTGCCGCGCCCTTGTTGCGATAACTCTGGTCCGGTGCGTACCACACGGCCTCATTGTTCCTCAGCGCGCGAATCATCGTGCGGATATCGTCGTGCGCGATCGGTTTGCCGTGGCGCGAGAAGCTGCTGAACATGGTATGGGACAGTACTGCATTCTTGGTCGGGCGATAAACGACGTTGAGCGGCACCACCGTACCCAGAATGCGCGTCGCAATTTCGATGGTGGTGAAGTGGCCGCCGATCATGATGGCGCCGCGGCCTTTGGCAAACGCCGCCTGCAGATGTTCGAGGCCCTGGACGTCGGCGAGCCGGTTGACTCGCCGGTCGCTGCTCCACCAGGTGTTGGCCGTCTCGCACAATGCCATCCCGAGGCTTCGGCAATGACGGTTGAGCAAGTCGGCCTGCTCGCGCGGCGGCAAGGCGGGCATGCACAGTTCAATATTGCGGCGCGCGATGCGCACGTAGGCGAGCGGCAGCCGCCGGATGAGCCGGCCGATCGCCGAGCCGACATGCAGTTGCCAACCGAACGGCAGCAATTCGATGCTGCGCAATACGCCGAGGCCCACCCACGTTGCCCAATACTTGGGCCGATAGAGCTCTACGCGTAGCATTTGGCCGATGTATTCATTGCTTCAGCGACTAAGCTCCCTGCGACATGGTTTCTGGTTCGGCCTCTCCGAGCGCATCCGTTGGTCGCGCGGTGCGCTTGAGGAGACACCGGCAAGCGAACTTTGCAGCGTAGACCTCGAGCAGGGCGAGAGAATAGCTGCGTTGCGCGGGCGTTACCAGGTGCAATTTGAGCGCTGCATGAGCGCGGCGACGAGCGCCAACAACTACGAATACTTGGACATACTCGATCGCAGCTGGAGCGAGTCGGGTCTCGAGCGGCCGGCGGGCGGCGTGCTCTGCGACATCGGTTGCGCAAGTTTCTGGTACGCGGCGACGCTGCAAGCCTTCTTCCGGCCGGCGCGGCTGGTCGGCGTCGAAGTGGAGGGTTACCGGCTGTTTCGCGATGGACACACGCGGATCGATTATGCGTCGGGCTATCTGAAACAGCTGCCGAACGCCGAGTTCGTGGTCGCCGATTACACCCGCTACCCGCAGCCGGCCGGGCTCATCACCGCCTGGTTTCCGTTTCTGACGCCTGCGGCCCTGCTGGCCTGGCGTTTGCCCTTAAGGTTGCTGCGGCCCGACCAGCTGTTCATCCCGCAAAACATGCGGGGCTTTGCGGCGGC
>CAYRAC010000013.1:4911-21620 GCA_964422045.1 uncultured Steroidobacteraceae bacterium | reverse complement strand
TACGATGAGTCTGCCGTGGCGCCGATCGGCATCGCGATCTATTCCTTGTCGGACCCGCGAGACATCCGCGAGGTGCGCTATGTCGGGCAGAGCGCGGATCCGCGGCGCCGCTTTCTGCAGCACCTGAACGCCGCGAAATTATGGCTGCCGGACGAGCGGCCGTGGTGGGTGAAGTCGCCCAAGCTTCGTCCCTTGTACCATTGGATCCGAGAGCTGTTCCGGGAGGAGTTGCGCCTGCCGACGCTGGTCGTTTCCGCGTGGGTGGCGACCGCCGCGGAGGCGAGGCTCGCGGAGCGCACCCGGATTTTCGACTGCCTGGCGCGGCGCCTGCCGTTGCTCAACGTGGAAACCGAGATTCTCGGCCGGCAACGGGCCTTGTTGTAGCGAACATCGCTGATTATTCACCCGCGAGCGTTGTCGAACAATTTTCAAAGTCCGAAAACGGCCGGTGTTATATCACCGTTTGTTGTAAATTCCGCGACGCGCGGTGCGCGCAGTCATAAAGAGCGGGGAAATGGTGGCTACCAACGACGACGTTCTTCGAAATTGCGACCGTCGATCGATCTTTACGGGGCCGCTCAAGGTGGCGGCGGCGCAAGCAATCTCCTACCTCTCAAACTTGGATGCAGGCCCGGTAGGCGCGACGGCGGATGCCGCGGTGCTGCGAACTCGAATTGCCAAGCCGCTTTCGCGCTGCGGACTGCCGGCGGAGCAGGTGATCAGCGAACTGGCGGCGGCCGTCGAGGGCGGCTTGCACGGTGTTGCGAGCGCACGCTTTTTCGCCTGGGTGATTGGCGGTTCTCTGCCGGCCGCGCTCGGCGCCGATTGGCTCACCTCCGCATGGGATCAAAATGCGCACAACTACGGCACGGGACCGGCAGCGGCCATCACGGAGGAAGTCGTCGGGGATTGGTTGAAGGAGCTATTCGGCCTGCCGCGGCAAAGCTCATTTGCACTGGTGACTGGCTGCCAGATGGCTCATTTCACCTGCCTGGCGTCGGCGCGGCATGCGTTGCTCGCGAAGCGCGCATGGAATGTCGAAGCGAATGGAATGTCCGGTGCGCCGGCCATCCGGGTTCTGTGCAGCGACCAAGCTCATGGTTCAATCGATCGCGCCGTGAGTATGCTCGGTATCGGCACATCCCATATTTTCAAGTTACCCTCTGACTCGAGCGGCCGACTCGAGCCTGGCGCGCTCGTAGCGGCACTGGCCGCCGAGCCCAACGCGCCGACGGTTGTCGTCTTGCAGGCCGGCGATCTGAATATCGGCGCATTCGACCAATTTGAGATCCTCATTCCCATTGCGAAGCGACACGGCGCATGGGTTCATATCGATGGAGCGTTCGGACTATGGGTTGCGGCCAGCTCGTCTTACCGGCACTTGCTCGCCGGTGTCGAGGCCGCGGACTCTTGGGCGACCGATGGACATAAATGGCTCAACGTTCCTTATGACTGCGGCTATGCCTTGGTTGCCGATCCAACAGCGCATGGCGGTTCGATGTCGCATCGGGCGTCATACATTTCTTATTCCTCGGATGCGCGTGACCAGGCTGACTGGAACCCCGAGTGGTCGCGTCGGGCTAGGGGATTTTCGAGCTATGCAGCGATCAGGCAACTGGGTGTTGATGGAATATCCGACATGATTGAGCGCTGCTGCACGCAGGCGCGGTCTTTGGTGGCGGAAATTGCCCATCTCCGCGGAGCAGAGTTGGTCTGGGAACCGCAGATCAATCAAGGGTTGGTCCGATTCTTGGATCTCAATGCGGGGGCTTCTCAACAGGACCACGATCGCAGAACCGACGAGATGATCGCAAAGATCAATGCTGCGGGTGAAGCGTTCTTCAGTGGCACCACGTGGCGCGGCCGGCGCGCGATGCGGGTGAGCGTGTGCAATTGGCAAACAACGATGTCGGATGTCACGCGCACGGTGGCGAATATTGCTCGGCTGCTGCATTGCTCGCCTGAGCGGGCGTAAGTACGCGCCTATCGATCGAGCGTCAGTGTGGTATCGCTGCCCAAGAGTTCGTGGCGGCCGCCGTGCCACAGGAAATCAGCGCCCAGCGAGGCGGGCTTGTGGATCCGCACGTCGAGCTTCCCGGCGCGCACCCGATAGCGAACCTCGATCGGGCCCGCGGGCGTCGCCGCGACCGCCGTCAGGCGCGTCAATCCCCCCAAGTGCGGCGCGATTCGCACGCGCTGATAGCCGGGTTGTGCCGGCTCGATGCCGGCGACGATGGCCAGCAAATCGGCGGTCGGATGAGCGCTCCAGGCGTGACTGTCCGAGCGCGAATTGCCGCGCTGCTCGGGCCACGTCGTGAATTTCAACTTGAGCAAGTCTCGCCACGTCGACAAGAGGTCGAGGTAGCGATCCGCGAGTCCCGCGTGCTCGTAGGCGCGGATCAAGTACCACGCAAAATAGTAACTCGAGCCCGCGACCCCGGGCGGCGCATCGACTCCCGCGCTCGTGATGCGTGCGAGTATGGCGCTGCTCTCGTTGGGGGTCGCCACATCGTAGAGCACGGCGAGCGCATTTGCGTGCTGACTGAAGGTCTGCTTGGCCGGATCGTCGGCGAACAAGCCGCGCGCCTCGTCCCAGCAGGAACGGCGAATCGCCTCGCGCACGCGCTCTGCGAGCTGCGCATCGCTGTCCCCCAGGGCCGCATCACCGAGCGCGCGTTCGAGGTCTGCGGCCTGGGCGAGCGCCCCGACATACACCAAACTGGTGAGACACGACTCGCCGTTGGCGTCGAACGATGGAAACGCGCCCTGGGCGAGCGGGCCGCCGTCCTTCACCGCCCAGTCGATGAAATTCCAATGCGGATTCTTGCGCAATAATCCATCGGCCTGCAGGTAGTTCGCATACCAGGCCAAAATCTCGCGCATGCGCGCAAGACTGCGCAGCACTACCGCGCTGTCCGGCTGTTGCCACCAATAATCATGCAGCATGCCGATCCAGAGCAAGGAGAACGGCGGAATGACGTTGTCGTTGCGGCTGGGATACGCGCCTTGCGTCAAACCGTGATCGGCCGCCGAGGCGGCGAATGCATCCACGGCTTGCACGGCGAGGCGCGTATCGCCCGAGACGGCATAGGAAATCAACATCTGCAGCCGCGTATCGCCGACATATTGCAGCTGCTCCCAGTACGATGAATCCATGTAGGTCTCATGGGCATCGATGCGCGCGGTGCGCCAGCCGATGCGCCAGATATCATTGAGTCCGGCATCATCCGAGTCGAAGCGCCCGATGGCGACGAACGGATAGCCGGTCTCGAAGGTATGCAGGCCCTTGAGTGTCAAGGGCTCGCCCGCGGTTTGTACCTCGATATCCAGGAACCGCCAGGTACGCCACCAGCAGGGAGCCCATGCGTGAGGAGTGCCATCCGCGATGAAGCGATCCGTGAGCCCCCAGGCTTGACGAGCGTCGACGGCATCGCGGATGCCTTTTTTATTGGCGCTGTCGTACAAGGCCTCGGCATAGGTGAGCGTGATCTGGGCATCGCGCCCGCCCGCGGTCAGAAGTTCCGGGTAGGCGGAGACCAGCGTGTCGCGTTGCAGCAGTAAATGAACGTGCGTGTGCGCGGGCACCAGCACCGCATGGGCGGGAAAGCGCCGGCCGTCCTTAAGATCCGTGCGCGTCACTCGGCCGCTGGAGGTTGCCCGATAGTCCATCGGCGGCAGCGGATCTGCCGACAATTGCCAGGGCGACGCCTGCCCTTCGGCGAGCGCGGGTACCGCCGCCGTCCAGGCGGACGTGGGCTGCCGTGCATCGATGAACTCGGCGGCGCCGGCCACATAGTAGCCGCGCTTGATGTGCGCCATGGCGGGTTCCGCCGTGTGGCGCGAGTCGATTGACGCCTGCCACTGCCCGTCGGAGTCAATCGCCGCGTCATCGGCGTTGACGGCGCTCAACCAGAAGCCGGTGTGCGCCGAGATCTGCGCCGCCGGGCCGGTTTGCTCGCGCGCCGCCCGGTACACGGCCGCCATCCGCTCGGATTCGGTTTGGCCTGCCAGCGGCGGCGTTTCAGGTTTGACGAAATTCCACACCACCGCGGAAATGACATTGTGCCCGCGCACCAGCAGCGGCCTTAAGTCGAATTGTTCGAAACGCCAATGCGCGAGGTCGCTCCTCGCCGGGCCCGTGCCGACGCGCTTGCCGTTGACGTACAGCACGAATCGATTATCGGCGCTGACTCGCACCGGATACGTCGCTGCCGGGCGCGTGAGTTCCAAAGCGCGTCTGAAATCGATCACGATGGGTGCCGTGGTGCCGGCGTCCGGGTGCGTAATCCACATCGCCGCGGCGCGAGCCGTTGCCGGCATGACGGCGAGCGTGCATGCGGCCGAGGCCCAGGCGCTCGCGCTAGCGGCGCGACTTCGCATAGGTGTCGAATGCCACCGCCGCGACGATGATCAGTCCGATCACGATTTGCTGCCAATACGAGGAGACATGCATGATCACCAAGCCGTTCGTGAGCACGCCGATCAACAGCGCGCCGATGACGCTGCCGCCGATGCCGCCGCGGCCGCCCGCGAGGCTCGCGCCGCCAATCACCACCGAGGCGATGACGCGCAGCTCATAGCCCACGCCGCCGACCGCTTCGGCGGCGCCGAGCCGGGCGGATAAGAGAAATCCGGCGAGGCCGGCGAGCGCGCCGACGATCAAGTAGACACTGGTGATGATGGCCGGCACGTCGAGCCCGTTGAGGCGGGCCGCCTCCGGATTTCCGCCGACCGCGTAGATGTAGCGTCCGTAGCGCGTGTAGCGCTGGGTGATCAAGCCCACGGCGACGATGACGCCGAAAATCACCACCGGCACCGGGATGCCGACGATCGCGCCGGTCCCCCACCAGCGATAACTCGCATCGAACCCCGCGATGGGCGAGCCGTCATTCAGAATGAGCGTGGCGCCGCGCCAGATCGTGAGCCCTCCCAAGGTCACGATAAACGGTGGAATATTAAAGAGCGTCACCGCCTTGCCTTGTAGGTAACCGACCAGCGCCCCCACTGCCGTGGCCGTCGATAGGGCCACCAACCAGCTCAAGGAATAGTCCGCCCCGAGGGCGCGCATGACGTAGGCCCCCGACATCCCCGCGAACGCCAGGAGCGAGCCGACGGCGAGGTCGACGCCCGCCGTCAAAATGACGAACGTCATCCCCACCGCGATGATGCCGTAGATCGACACTTCGGTGAGGATATTGGTGAGGTTGCGCAGCGACAGAAAGCGCGAGTTCTCCAGCGCGAAAAAGCCGATCAGCACCACCAAGAAGAGCGAGGTTCCATAGCGGCGCAAAAAGCCGACGACATCGATACGGGGCATCACCTCGGCAGGATCGGAGCTCACCGCCCTAGCTCTCGTGGCGCGGCGCGCTCGGTCGCGGCGACAGCGGTCGAGATCGCCATGAGCTGCATCAGCTTCGCTTCCGTCGCCGCCTCGATTCCTAAGACGCCGCTGATGCAGCCTTCGCGAAACACCACGATCCGATCGCTCAACGCCAGCACTTCGGACATCTCGGATGAGATGACGATCAACGCGATGCCGCTCTCGGCCATCTGCGACAGCAATTGGTGAACTTCGGACTTTGCGCCGACGTCGATGCCCCGGGTCGGCTCATCCACGATCAGCACCTTTGGTGCAAGCGCCATGCAGCGCGCCAGGAGCACCTTCTGCTGGTTGCCGCCCGACAGCGTGCCGATGGCAACCCCCGGATTGGGCATCTTGATGCGCAGCGCTTCGCGGTACTTCTCGACCATCTGCCGCTCCTTCGCTTCGTCGACGAAGACGCGCCAACGCGCCATTCGCGAAAGGCTCGGCAGCGTCATGTTCTGCGTGATCGATTGCTCGAGAAAACATCCCTGCTGTTTGCGATCTTCGGGCACCAGGGCAAATCCCGCGCGAATGGCCTCCTGGGGCGATCGCAGCGGGCGCATCTTCAGGCCCTCGAGGTACAGCACTCCCCGATCGCACCGATCCGCCCCAAAAATGATGCGCGCAAGCTCCGTGCGGCCCGCGCCGACCAAGCCTGCAAACCCGAGGATTTCACCCGCTTTCAAGTCGATCGACAAATCTTGAAGCGCGGTCGCATGCCGGCCGCCGGCCTCGCACGCGCGCGACACACCCTCGACCGCGAGCACCACCTTGCCGCGCGGCGCCGTGCGCGCAAGGCGCGCGAATTCGACATCGCGGCCCACCATGAGATTGATCAAATCGCGAATCTGCACATCCTTGACCTCGCCGCGGGCGACGAAGCGGCCATCGCGCAGCACCGTATAGCTGTCGCAAACCTGCTTGACCTCATCCAACCGGTGCGTGACGTAGATGAAGCTCACGCCGCGTGCCTGCAATTCCCGGATCACTCCGTGCAGGATATCCACCTCGCGCCCGCTCAAGGCCGCGGTCGGTTCGTCCATCACGATCAGCTTCGCCTGTTGCGCGACGGCGCGCCCGATTTCGACCATTTGTTGATGGGCGACGCTCAAATGCCGCACCTCGCGCCGTGGATCGGCGTCGAGGCCCAAGTTCGCGAGCAGCGCGCGTGCGTTGTCGTACATGGCCGCCCAATCGATGAGGCCGCGGCGCACGGGTTCGCGCCCCAAGTACAGGTTCTCGGCGATCGACATGAAGGGCAGTAAATTGAATTCCTGATAGATGGTGATGAGGCCGAGGCGTTGCCGCTCGCGCGGCGAGGCGTCGGGGTCGAGCGTCACGCCGTCGAGCGCAGCCTCGCCTCGATCGGCGCGTTGCGCGCCCGAGAGAATCTTGAGCAGGGTGGATTTTCCCGCGCCGTTCTCGCCCAACAGCGCGTGCACTTCTCCCGCTCGGACCTCGAGATCGACCCCGTCCAAGGCCTTCACGCCCGGAAATCGTTTGTGGACGTCGCGGACGATGAGAGCGGCGCGGGTCACTAGTGAACTTCGCCGATGCGTTCCGCTTGCTCGATGCTCGCTTGGGTGATGAGGACCGGGGCGATGCTCGCACCCGTGATGGGTGTCTTGTCGCGCAGGTGCGCCACCAGTTGCCGCAGCGCCGTCTGCGCCTGGCGGATCGGCGACTGCTCGACGGTCGCGGCCATCTCGCCGCTGCGCACGAGTTTCAGCGCCTCGGGGGTGGCATCGAAGCCGATGACTTTCACCCCGGAAACCCCGCTCGAGCGCAGTGCCTCCAAGGCACCCAATGCCATCTCGTCGCTTTCGGATACGATGGCCTGCAATGATTGGCCGCCGAGCGAGGTCAATACATTCTGCGTCACGGTGAGACCCTGCTCGCGCTTCCAGGTGGCCGACTGCTCCGCCACGATTTTGTATTTATCGCCCGCCGCCGCCAGGGTCTCCTTGATGCCGCGGGTGCGGTCGATGGCAGGGCTCGACCCCAACTGTCCGGTGATCAAGAGAATGCGCGCGCCGTTCGGAAACGAGTCGATCACCCATTGGGCCATGATGCGACCGCCCGCGACATTATCCGCGCCGACATGCGCAACGGCAACGCTGGTGTGGTCGACTCGGCGATCCAAGGTCACGATGGGAACGCCCGCCTTGATCACCTCTTCCACCGCGGGGGCGAGCGCGTTGACGTCGTTGGGGGCCAAGATGATGCCTTGTGCGCCGCCGGCGATCGCGGCTTCGATGTCGGCGGTTTGTTTGGCTGAATTGGATTGTCCGTCTTCCACCGAGACCGTGACGTGCAGACGCTTGGCCTCGGTGTCGAGTTGCCGTCGCACCGCGACGAAGAAGGGCTCGGTCATGTCATGGAGACTCGCGACGATCTGGATCGAATCGGCGCCCGCTTTACCCGAGCATCCGGCGCTCGCCATCGCGCCCGTCAACAGCAGCGCGGCCGACAGGCGCGCGCCGACGAGCAGTCTCGATTTTATGATCATGCTTCCCCCAAAATCCGCGGAAAATCAGTCGTTCGTTGCGCGTTAGCGCGGCGCCGCCGTTGGCTTCACCAGCCACTCATGTGCGGGATCGTTGCGAAACACCCAGTTGCGCACCGGACCCGCCATGACATTGAGATAATAGAGATCATATCCATGGGCGGCGCCCACCGGGTGGTAGCCCCGCGGCACGAGGACGCAATCCCCGTCGTGCACGCACAAGGTTTCATCGAGATCGCGTTCGTCGGTGTACACGCGCTGGAAGGCAAACCCCTGCGTCGGGTGCAAGCGATGGTAGTAGGTTTCCTCGAGCGCGGTTTCCTTGCCGTCGGTCGCGGTGTCGTGTTTATGCGGCGGGTAGCTCGACCAATGGCCGCCGGGCGTGATGACCTCGACAATAAGCAAGCTGTCGGCCTCCTTGCCTTGTGGAAGAATATTTCTCACGTAGCGGGTGTTCGTGCCGCTGCCGCGCACTTCGCGGCTCATATCGGCAGCGGCAATCGCGCGCGGCGCGCGTCCGGGTTTGCCCGGGGCCGAGCAAACCGCCAATTCCACCGCCGAGCGTGCCGTCAGCGCATAGTGCGAACCGGCCGGCGCGTACACCGCGCCCGGTGCTGCGTCATCGAAGACCGAGCCGCGACCGCCGATGCCCTCGAAGCGTTGCCCGTCAACGACCACATCCGCCGTCCCTTGCAGCACCACGAGGCAGGTTTCGCGCTCGGCCTCGCCGCCGCTCGCCACCTGAGCGGGTTTCAGCCGCTGTACTTTGAATCCCACATGGCGCCAGCCGGCGCTCTGCGGCGTGATGTCGAGCACACAGCCCGTGGCATCCGCTGTGTTCGACTGAACCAGGAGCTTACTCATGAAGTGTCTGCCTCGTGCAAATGGACGGCCGCTGCCTCACGGCGCAGGGTCTTGAGTCCAAGCGCCGCATAGGACTTTGGATCGGCGAGCGCCGGGTCTTGTTCCGCCTCGACGATGATCCAACCCGCATAGTGAATCGCAGCGAGCGCCTTAAGGACCTTGGCGAATTCGATATCGCCATCGCCCGGTACCGTGAACATGCCGCCGAGCACGCCATCCAAAAAACTTTTGGCGCCCGCCTGCACTTGATTGAAGACGGCGGCGCGGATGTCCTTGCAATGCACGTGCGCGACGCGCCGCGGGTGCTCGCGAATCAGGCGCAACGTGTCGACGCCGCCGAGTGCCGCGTGCCCCGTGTCCACCGTGAGACCGACCGCGGGGCCCGTGGAGGCGAGAAAACGCTCGATATCAGCTTGCGATTCCACGACCGTCCCCAAATGATGGTGATACGCCATGGAGAGCCCCGCCCGCGCGACGTAGTCGGCGACGACGTTGAGTTTCCCGCCGAAATCGCGCCACTCCGCGGCGCCGAGCCGCGGGGTTTTCGCGAGCGGACACGCCTGATTGCCGTGGATGGCATTACTCGTCTCCGCCATGATGAATACGCTGCAATTCATCGCCTTCAAGAGCTTAAGGTGCGCCTGCAGCGCCTCGATCTCCGCCTCGGCCGACTGCGTCAACAAGCGGGCGCTGTACCAGCCGCCGACCAAGACGAGCTCGTGCCGGGCGAGCAATGCCGCGAGCGCGCGCGGCTCCTTCGGGAATTTTCCGCCGAGTTCGATGCCTGCGAATCCCACTTCGTGCGCATCGGCGAGCACCGAATCGAGTGGCGTGTCGCCGCCGAGCGCCGGTAGATCATCGTTGATCCACGCGATGGGACTGACACCGAAACGAATGCTCATGCGGCTAATCTCCCAAGCGCCGATTCTTGCGCTCTCGCAGCGAGGCCGTGCGTGCGGCATCGACCTCGTGGCGCGAGGAAACCTCGGGGATTGCCACATCCCACCACGCCCCGCCTTCCGCCGTGGTCTTGATGGGATCGGTGTCGATCACGATCACGTGGCTGCGCGTCGACTCGCGCGCGCGTTGCAGTGCGAGTTCCAGCCCCTGAATCGAGTCGGCCTTTTCGGCGATGGCACCGAGACTCGCCGCGTGCGCGACAAAATCGATCTCGGCGCCGCGCGCGTCCGGCTCCCACAAATTGTTGAAGGCGGCCGCGCCGGTCGAGCGCTGCAGACGACTGATGCAGCCAAATCCGCGGTTGTTGAGCACGATCACCACCAGTTTGAACCCCAAGGTGACGGAGGTGGCGAGCTCGGAGTTGAGCATGAGATAGCTGCCATCGCCCACCATGACGTACACCTCGCGCTGCGGCTGCGCCATCTTGACGCCAAGGCCCCCGGCAATCTCGTACCCCATGCAGGAATAACCATATTCGGCATGGTAGTCGTCGCGCTCGCGCGAGCGCCACAGCTTGTGCAGTTCCCCCGGCAATCCGCCCGCGGCGCACACGACCACGGCGTTGTCCGGGGAATTTCGCCACAGCGCGCCGATCACTTGGGCGTCGGAGGGCAGCGCGGTGCCGGCCGCCGTGGCTTGAGTCCAGACGTTGTTCCAATGCGCCACGTCCGCGCGGATGAGCTCCTCGTTGTTGGCGCTGCGCCAGTCGCCCATGCGCCGCGCAAGTTCCGACAACACGGCCCCGGCGTCGCCGACCATGGTCGATGCCTCGTGCTTGCCGGCATCGTAGGCGGCGATGTTGATTTGTACCAAACGGCGATTCGGCGCGGTAAAGAGCGCGCGCGAACCCGTGGTGAAATCCTGTAATCGGGTGCCGATGCCGATCACGAGATCCGCGCGCGCCGCCGCCTCGTTGGCCGCGCTCGTGCCGGTGACACCGATGGCGCCCAAATTGAAGGGATGATTCCAGGCCAAGGCGCCTTTCCCGGCCTGCGTCTCCGCGACCGGAATCCGGGTGCTGCTCGCAAAGGCCGCGAGCACGTCCTGCGCGCCGCTATAGTGAACGCCGCCGCCCGCGATGATCAACGGCGTGCGCGCCGAGCGCATCAGCGTGACCAGTTGCACGAGCTCGCGGCGATCGCCCGGCGGACGTCGAATGCTCCATTCCCGGCGCCGAAAGAAAGCTTCCGGATAGGGATAGGCCTCGGCTTGCGTGTCCTGGCAGAAGGCGAGCGTCACCGGTCCGCAGGAGGCCGAATCGAGCAGCGTATTCATGGCGCGCGGCAATGCGTCGATGATTTGTTCGGCGCGCGCAATGCGGTCGAAATAACGCGACACCGGTCGAAAGCAATCGTTGGCGGACACGGTGCCGTCGGCAAAACTCTCGATCTGCTGCAGCACCGGGTCCGGGCCGCGCGAGGCAAACACATCGCCCGGCAGAAACAGCACCGGCAATCGATTCACGTGCGCCAACGCCGCGGCGGTCACCATGTTGGTGGCGCCGGGGCCGATCGAACTCGTGCAAATCATGGCGCGGCGCCGTCGCAGCTGCTTCGCAAAGGCAATCGCGGCGAGCGCCATGCCCTGCTCGTTGTGCGCGCGGTAAGTGGGAATTTGCTTCTGTGCGGCGTACAGCGCCTCACCCAGCCCCGCCACATTGCCGTGTCCCAGAATGGCCCACACCCCCGCGAAATACGGGACGTCACCGGAAGCGCCGGCGATGTACTGATTCGCAAGATAGCGCACGGTGGCTTGCGCGGCGGTGCAGCGGATGGTTTTCATGAGGCAAGTGCCTGACGCGCGCCGCGCCACGCGCTCACCAAGGTCGACAATTGGTCGGCCATCGCCTGGCACGCATCGCCATCGCTCAGCGAATTCGCGAACCAGGCTCGGGCGGTGTCCTGAAACACGCTTCGACCGATCGCGAACCCTTTGACGATGGCAAACGGCGCGGCAGTCGCGAACGCGGCGCTGAGGTCCGCCGCGCTCGCCCCGAGACCTAAGAGCACGACACCGCGACAGCGGGGATCCTCGCGCATGATCGTCTCTTCAATGGCCTGCCAATGGGCCTTGCTGCCGGGCGCAAGCTTCCACCAGTCGGGGTAAATGCCGCGCGCATAGATCTCCTCGATCGCGCGCGCCGTGGTGCGCGCATCCGCCCGGGTCCCCGCCGGTGCGATGATCTCGAGCAACAACTCGTGACGCGTCTTGCGGCAGGCGTCGAACAGGCGCAGCAACTGGCGTTCCTGCCGCTCGCGCAACTCCGCCGCATCGTCCGGGTGATAGATCACCAGGCACTTGACCACCTGATTGAGCGGCCAGGTCGCAATCTCGGTCGCGACGTCCGCGGAGCCCTCGAATTCGAGCGGCCGCGACTTCGGCACCTCGATGGGCCGGCCGATCCAATACGGCATATCCGCCGCTTGGCTGAGCGCATCGAAGCCGTAGCGCCCATCGAGCAGCACGCCGAAGCGCGGGTCGCGGCGCGCGACGCGATCGAGCGCTTGAAGCCCGAGCGTCTTGAAGCGGCCGATGCGTTCGCCGTGCGGCCCTGAAGGCTCGGCGAGTTCCTCGAACTGGCTGCGATGATCGATGGCGAACACGGTCAATTCGGGATACTCGCGGCGGCGGGTCGACGCCCAGTGCACTTGATCCAAGTAGCCGATGCTCGACTCGGTGGGATGCTTGGCCCGCCTCGACAACAGCACCTCGAGCTCACCCCAGGTCGGCATCGCCGGCGCGCAGCCGTGGCGCGACACCACGATCGCGCCGCAGGCGTTGCCGTAGCGGCAGCATTCCTCGAGCGTGGCGTCGCGCAGCCAACCGCGCAGAAATCCCCCCATGAACGCATCGCCCGCCCCTAACACGTTCAACACCTCGATCTTGAAACCGGGGACGACGAGCCCATGCTCGAGGCGATCGGGGATTTCCTGGGCGAAGGCGACGCAGCCGTGTCCGCCACGCTTGCACACCAAGGTCGCCGCAGTGCGCGCGCGCACGTTACGAATGGCCGCCAGCAGCTCGACCGAGCCGCCGAGTATGCACAGCTCCTCTTCGGTGCCGACGATCAAATCGCACAATGACAGCACGCTTTGCAGGCGTTCGGTCACCTGCGAGTTCTCGACGAATCGGTTCTCACCGAGATCCTTGGGCGTCAATCCCCAAAGTACCGGACGGTAGTCGACGTCGAACACCACCCGTCCGCCATTCGCCTTGACGCGACGCGCGGCGCCGACGCTCGCCGCGAACACGCCGGGCGTGGAGAGGTGGGTGCCATTGATCAACACCGCGCGCGCCTCGGCCAACAATCCGTCATCGAGATCTTGTTCGCAAAGCGCCATGTCGGCGCAGTTTTCGCGATAGAAAATGAGCGGAAACGTCTCGCGATTGCGAATGCCGAGCACCACGAGGGCGGTCAAGCGAGCGGGGTCCGCGTGCACCCCGCGCACATCCACGCCCTCGCGCTCGAGCTCCTCGCGGATAAAGCGCCCCATATGGTCGGCCCCGACGCGGGTCAGGAGTGCGCTTTTAAGTCCCAAGCGCGCCGCGGCGATCGCGGTGTTGGTGGGGCTCCCCCCGACGTACTTGGCGAATGACCCCATGTCCTCCAGCCGGCCGCCGACCTGCTCGCCATACAAGTCGACGCTCGAGCGGCCGATTGCGATCAAGTCAAGTGTGTCGTGCGCCGTAGACAAAAATTCACGCAAAGCAGCCCGTTAACGAAACGAACTATAATCTCTAAATCACATCCTCGGGAGCGGCAATGTTGAACGTGGCCATTGTGGGGGCGGGTCGAATTGGACAGATTCATGCCCGCAATGCCGCGGCCGCCGCCGGTTTGACGCTTAAATTCGTGGTGGACCCGAACCGCGCCGCCGCGGAGGCACTCGCCCAGCAAACCGGAGCGCGGGTCGCGGACTTAGATGCCGTCTTGGGCGATGCCACGGTCTCGGGGGTGATTATCGCGAGCGCCACCCACGTACACTTGGATCAAGCCCTGGCGGTGGCGAGCGCCGGCAAAGCGATCTTCTGCGAGAAACCCTTGGACCTGGATTTGGCGCGCGCGCGGCAAGCCGGTGCGCCGTTGGCCGAGGCGGCCCTGTTGGTGGGATTCAATCGGCGATTCGATCCGCATTTCGCGGTTTTGAAGGCACGGATCGATGCGCAGGCCATCGGCAAGCTCGAGACCCTCACCATCATCAGTCACGACCCGGCTCCGCCCCCCGTCTCCTATATCCGCACCTCGGGCGGCCTGTTCAAAGACATGGCCATTCACGACTTCGATATGGCGCGCTGGCTCTTGGGCGAGGAACCCACCGAGGTCTTTGCGAGCGCCAGCTGCCTCATCGATCCTGCGATCGCAGCGGCGGGCGATGTCGACACCGCCCGCATCGTATTGCGCACCGAGAGCGGGCGGCTTTGCGTCATCAGCAATACGCGTCGTTCGGGCTATGGCTATGACCAGCGCATCGAAGCCTACGGCTCGCTCGGCACGGTGCGCGCCGACAATGTGCTCATGAGTACGGTGACGACGTGCACCGAACGGGGTGCAGCCGGCGATGCGCTGCAAAACTTTTTCCTGGAGCGCTACGCGGAAGCCTACCGGCGCGAGATGGCGCACTTCGAAGCTATTTTGCGCGACCGCGTGAAACCGCTCGCAGGCTATCACGATGGCATCGCGGCGCTCGCTCTCGCCGAAGCCGCGGCGTTGTCCGCAAAACTCAATCAGCCGGTCAGCGTCGCCTCGGTCTAAATTTGAACTCACCCGGAATCGCCCATGGAACTCAAACAGCTGCGTGCCTCGATCGACCACACCTGGGAGCACTCGATTGTGGAGCGGCTGCAGGCCTACATCAGAATCCCGAACCAGTCGCCGCACTTCGATCCGCAGTGGCAAGAACATGGACACATGCAGCGGGCGGTCGAGCTCATGGCCGAGTGGTGCCGCGCGCAGCCCGTGCCCGGAATGCGCGTGGACATACGTCGCTTGCCGGGGCGCACGCCGCTGCTGCTCATCGATGTGCCGGGCGAGGTTCCGGGCTGCGTGCTGCTCTACGGTCACTTGGACAAGCAACCGGAGTTTACCGGCTGGTCGCCCGGCTTATCACCCTGGGAACCGGTGATGCGCGACGGCCGGCTGTACGGGCGCGGCGGTGCCGACGACGGCTATGCGGTGTTCAGCTCATTGACCGCCATCGTGGCATTGAAACAGCAACGGGTGCCGCTCGCCCGTTGTGTGCTGCTCATCGAGGCGTCCGAGGAAAGCGGCAGCATCGATCTGCCGGCGCACTTGGAATCCTTGGGCGATGCCATCGGCGATCCGTCGCTGGTCATTTGCCTGGATGCGGAGTGCGGCGACTACGCGCGCGTGTGGTGCACGACGTCGCTGCGCGGCAATCTCACCGGTCAGTTGCGGGTGCGCGTGTTGACCGAAGGCGTGCATTCGGGAATGGCCAGCGGCATTGCGGCCACCCCGTTTCGCATCATCCAAGAATTATTGCAGAGAATCGAAAGCCCCAAGACCGGCGAGGTGCTGCTCGAGGATTTGCGCGTCGAGATTCCCGCCGACCGCCGTTCGCAGATTGCGGCGACCGCGCGGGCGCTCGGCGCAAACGTCGCGGGGAAATTGCCGTGGGCGCCGCACGCGCACGCGATTTCGGCCGATCCCAAGGAGCTGATTGCGAACAACACCTGGCGCGCGGCACTCGCCGTCACCGGCGCCGATGGACTGCCCGCGGTAGCAGCGGCCGGCAATGTGCTGCTGCCGGTGATCTCCCTGAAGCTGTCGCTGCGCCTGCCGCCGACCTGCGATGCGCCGCGCGCGGTGACGGCCGTGCAGGCGGCCTTGGAGAAAGACCCGCCGTACGGCGCCCAGGTGCAGTTTGAGCCCGACCCCGCCACCGGGGGCTGGAATGCACCCACCTTCGCTCCCTGGCTCGAGCGCTCGATTGCTCGATCATCCGCAGCCGTCTATGGACAGGAAGCGATGCACGCCGGATGCGGCGGCACCATTCCCTTCATGGGCATGCTCGGCCGGCAATTTCCAAAGACGCAATTCTTCATCACCGGCGTGCTCGGCCCGCACTCGAATGCCCACGGACCGAATGAATTTCTGGACGTGGACTACGCGAAAAAATTGACCGCCTGCGTGTCTTTGGTGTTGGCCGATCATGCGGCTGCAAATATCTGAATGCTGTCCTGCCGCCCGACCTCGGCAATCGCCGAGGTCGGGCGTTAAGAGCCTAGCTATTTTTGGGTTGACTGGACTTCAGGAAATCCGCAATGGACGTCTTGATCTTCGCAAACCATCCGAATCCAAACTTATTGTCGGCGGTCTTGTCGCGAATTTCCGTCAATTGCGCGTACGTCTTGTCAAAATCTTTTTTTGTGCCGTAGCCTAGCGCTTGAGCGAATTCAAGTTGGCCACGCGCTTGATCCATCGAGGCCTTGAGCCGATCGTTGTCGTCTTTAGTGCGGTTCTTCTTCTCTGCTAAGCTCTCAGCGTTCTTTAAAGCTTGCTGGGCTTTGACGACCGGCAAGGGAATGATGGTGTCCGTTACCACTTGCGTGTTCAAGGCAGTTTGCAAGACCCGCTTGGTCTCATCTTTCTTGTTCTGGTCAATGAACTTCACCGCGGACTTGATCGCGTCCGGATAGGTCGCGAGCGGAATATTGGTCACGCTGATGACTGTCTCGCTTGCCAGATTTTTCAGCAGACGGCGAGCTTCCTGCAATTGCCCGGCATCCATGAAGGCCTGCGCCTGCTTGCGCACCTTGTTCACCGCTTCGATGCCTCCTTGTACATCATAGGTGACGACGCCGACTCCCGCGGGTGCCAGATCGAGTGTCGGATCTCGGGCCAGGATGATATCGAGTTTGCCTGTGGCTCGTTCCAGCGCGGCAAGCGCTTCCTTGGTGTTACCGTCATCCAAGTGTTTCAGAGCGGCTTGAGTTTCCTGAATTGCACTGGTGGCATCTGCCATCAACGTCTTGCGCTTATCTTCGGTTTGGCTC
>CAYRAC010000013.1:0-4811 GCA_964422045.1 uncultured Steroidobacteraceae bacterium | reverse complement strand
AGCGAACCGAAAAGGCAGGCCAACATGGCTTTACATGAGAACGACATATTTTCCTCCTTTCTGTGTGCAGTTTCGAATACGCCGCAACCGCGCGGCGCTCAAACGCGTCAGTAGGGAGGGAAAACATTTTTTCAAGTCTTGCGGCCGATGCACTCCGTCGAGATCACTTCTGATTGGCACTCACCACCGTGATCAGCGTAAGGCTCAACGCCGTGGCAGTGGCCCATATGCTTGGCATGTAACCCATCAGGCCACTCGCCACGGCGTCAGGCGCTAAAGCGGTTAGCAGCAAGATCATCAGTGTCCAAGGCGCGATGCGGCGGAGTCCTCTGCCATCGTTCATGCGCATGGGCGTACCTCCAATTGCCGGCTCGAGCGCCATCGGCCCGGATGAGAGCTGCGCTTGCCGCCACTCTGCGGTGTCTCCCGGGCGACGTTTGGTTCCGCGGTCGCCAGCATCCGCGGAGTGGGTGCAGCGCGCGCGATTGGGTATGGCGCCCGCCAGCCTTCGCCTGGCAATCCAGCGACGGCAAACACCGGCAGCCGTCCGCAACGATACAGTCGACCGGAGGGGCCAGCCACTCCGTAAGGCCAGCCGCGCGCGATTCTGGGCGAACGCAAATCATAAATGTAAGCATCGAAGGGTAAGCCCTGCAGCCAGCCCCCTATCGCTCGGTCCGAGCGATGCGCTTCGTGCGGACGCATTGCCAAGACATGGCGCTGCGACCATACGAGACGCGCTGCGGCGGTCAAGCCCCGCAACCAGGCGCGCGTCTGACTTCGAGAGCTTTGCTCGCGCAGTGTTGCTAGGAACGTGGCCAGATCATCGCACGCGTACACGGCCACCTCGGGGTCCGGGAACACGCACCAGACAGGACCGGGTAAGTCCTGGTTGCCAACCTCGGCGATCCAGCGGCGATCGGCATCATCAACTGCCAGGGTAAGAGCGGGGCGGAACACCGCGCACGGCTCTTCGAGAAACCAGCATCCGGTGAAATCGATACTGCCGAGCTCGGTTGCGGCGAGCCCGCAGCAGGTACCGACCAACCCCTTCATTGTTGGGCTGAGAATTCCCGGGTAGGAGTATTCAAGATTCTGGATGGCTTCGGAACGAAGTCCAGGGAGCGGTTTTACCGGTAGAGGGTTGCCATTGGCATCCAACCACGGTGCCGATACCAAGGGCATCATTGTGTCAAGCGCTGACATTGTTGAATACCTCCTAATTTTTCAAATCAGCGAACAGGTCTCCTGTGTAAGGACTGACGGCCGCCCGCGGACTGCGGAACGATCCTTGGCAAAAATTTAGCGCAACGATAAATTTTTTCAAGAGGTACTTGGTCCGCGTTATCCTCGCGGCTTGACCGCGCACTCTTTTCGCGGCGCAGCATCGCGCGTTCGGGGACAGAGTTCGGGCGCCGTCAGTCATCCCGTTCCGGCTGCGGCTTGCGCAAGTCCCTATCCCGAGGTGACTCGCGCAGCGCCGCGCGGGGTTGAATGTCCGCCTGCAGATCGGCCACGAGGCCCCGAATCAGATCGAGCGCTTCGCTGATGCGCTCGAGCCGGCCGGCGATTTGTCCCGCCACGGCAGCGTGGCCATTATCCCGGGCGTACCCCAGGGCCTTCATGTTCAGGAATCGCAGCTCCGCTTCGATTTTCATGAGCTGATTCGCGACCACGCCGAGCGGCAGCACAATGCCAAGTTCGAGATTTGTGGAGGATTCGCTCACCAGTTGTTCCAAGGAAAGCCGGTTGCCAACGTCATTTCATCATTGATCGGATAGATGCGCGGGAAGAAGCCGGTGTAGGTGGCCTTTCCGGCGCCAATGCGCAACAGCGTGTCGTCCAAATCTCGAAGATCCGCCATGGTGAGCCACGGCGCCGACACACCCTCGCCTTTTCGGCAGCAATGCGCAGTCCAGAGCACCGTGTCCGCCGGCAAGGTCGCGAGCAGGCGCCGCGCCGTTTGATGGTAGCTTAAGAGACTCGCACCGGGGAGAAAGGCATACAGCGTCGTCGGATACAGATAATCGCCGATGAACAGCCGGTGGGTCGATGGATCGAAGAGTGCGGCTGAACTTGGCGTGTGGCCCGGGGTGGACAGCACGGTGAGCGAATGTGCGCCCAAATCGATGACCGCCCCCGGCGCCAACCATTCCGCGACTCGCATCGAGGGTGCGCGTCGCCCATCGATGAAGCCCATATATTCGTAGCGGCTCGGTTTGAAGTTGCCGTCGGGCGCGTCCGCGCGGGTTTGCGGCAAATCGATCATGGCGATGTGATCGAACGCCCCGACGCCTCCCCAATGATCGTAGTGCAGATGCGACACCATCACCGTGACCGGAAGACGGGTGAGAGAGGCCACCACGCCCGAGATATCGCGTGTGCCCGATCCCGAATCGAACAGCAGTGCCCGCCTCTCGCCCACGATGAGATAGGCGTAATTCTGTTGGTAGTAGCGCGGCTCGCCGATGGCAAAGGTCCCGGACCCCAAATCCTGCACCACGAAGTAATCATCGACCATCGCGCCCTTGGCGATCGTCGGCAGCACGGGATCGACGACCAGAGTGTGGTCGAGCCAGGGCGAGAGTTCGGCAAACACGTATTCCGAAAAGGCCGCGGCCACCACGAGGCAGCCGAACGCCATGCCCGCGACGACCACGACGCTACGGAGTATCAAGCGCCGCGATCCGGGTCCGGTTTTAGCGAGCAACCGTGAACCGGTACGGCAGACGAACCACCTCATCGCCGGTCAAGACATTCGGATTGTACGTGTCGATGAATAAATACCCCTCGACCGTGCGGCCGGCCTGGGAGGGGTCGGGCTTGATGGTCACGGCAATGGTTCCCGATTCGCCCGGCGCCAACACCAAGGGATTATACGTGGCGGTCCCCAAGGTCTGATCCGCCCAAAAATCGCCGCTCGAGGAGGAGACCGCCGGATCGAACGGCAACATCCACACCTCGGCCGAGGTCGACACCGGCTGGCTCAATGCGCCGGCCGGTCCATAGGGTCCGATGAGCGCGGGAGTCTCGACCCAGGCGCTGTACGGCAGCTCCGGCTCGCTGATCGAGGCGGCTACGGTGGTGGGACCGATTTTCCGCGCATAGATATCCGGTGCATCGACAAACACCGCCGGACTCGCGCCCACATCGAGAGACACATCCATGGTAATCGGCGCCGGCGATCGGGCGGTAAATACCGCCCCGCTCACCTCGGTCGGCAGGACGAATTCGCTGCACGTCCCGGGGAGCGTCACCACCGTGCACAACGGCAGCGCCGTCAGGGAGGTCTGCGCCGGGGTTCTGAGCCGCGCGTCGGCAAAGTAGGCCTGCGTCACGACGCCGGTATTGGTCACATGCACCGGAACCACGAGCGCGGCGCCGCTCGCCGACACGGTCGAGCTTGGCGCGTCGGGCAGCGCGGGCGCCGAGATCCGCTCGGCATTGAAGGCAATGCGCGCGACGAACGGCAGCGAGGTCTGGTTGCCGGACGTCGTGAAATTCTGCAACAGCAGGAAGCGCCAGCGGCCGAGTTGCGGGTTGAAGCGCGAGAGCTGAAAACCGTATTCAGGGTCCCCCGCGAGATCGGCATTGCCGCCCACGCTCAATGGCATGCCATTCGGGTCGACCAGGATTCCCACCAAGGGATCGCCGCTGTCCGCGATGTTCAAGGTGAGGCTCATGCTTTGCGCCGGGCTCGTCACGTCGAACGCGAAGATTTGCGTGGGCGCGATTTGGGCGCGGCCATTTCCGCCGGTGAGCGTCCCGCTGAAGGAGCCGCCGGTGGGACCGACCGGAATCAAGGTCCGCAAGGTGACCGGGATTTCTCCGGGGGTCAAACCCCCCGTGGGCTCGAAGCGAATTCCCGCAGCGAGATCACCGGGCGTGCTCGGCATGTTGAACTTGGCGCTAAAGGTCGCGCTCGCACCGCCCGCCAGCTCAACGCTCGCCGGCGTCACCGATCCGAGATCGACAAAGCGCTCCGCCGACCAGGTGAATTGAACGGGCCCCGAATAGGTGAGCGCCGGCGCGACACTCGGCGGATACGCAAATATCACCGCGGTCCAAAGACCTGCGGTCGGACTTACGACATCGACGTGGCCGTAGCCGCTGCCGGTACCCTGCGGCAGGGAATAGGTGGCGAGGCGTCCCAAAGGATCGAGCAGCACCAGCTGCACGAGTGGTGCGCTACCGGCGGGCGTGACGAAGGCGATCGCGGCATCCAAGTGCTGCGCGCCGGCGGGCACGCTGAAGGTGTGTTTGACGTAGGCATTCGCGTACCCGTACGGGTCGATGAATTGCGGCGCCTTCGCGGCATCGAGCTCCACCGAGACCGTCGCCCCGGCGAACGCCGGGCTCAAGGTCTGCAGATGCGGCGCAAGGCGCTGGGGGGTCGAGCCCGTGTTGGTGATCGAGAACGAAACGCTCTTCGCCGCGTTCTCGTTATCGGTGAACCCGGTGGAAGTGGGACTGGTCAGCAAGCCGCCGGGTCCCTTCGCTCCGCCGTGGCCATCCTTGATGCTGAGCGCGAGGCGCACCGCAGCGAGCGCGTCGATGAGACCTGCACCCTGCTCGGAGGCGGGGGCCCCGAGATCGGTGGCGGTACTCATGATGATGCTCTTGACGAGCGCCGGCGAGGGACTCGCACCGCCGTGCGTGCTGCGGTAGGCCTGGATGATGAGCGCCGCCTCCCCCGAGGTGAGAGGCGCCGACTCGCTGGTACCCCCAAACTCCTGGATCGCGGCCGGATCGAAGGAATTATTGCTGCCGCAATCATAGTACAGCGCTTGATCGAGCGAGCACAGCGCCCA
>CAYRAC010000012.1:11978-21638 GCA_964422045.1 uncultured Steroidobacteraceae bacterium | reverse complement strand
AGGCGGCCGCGATGGCGGGAGTGCCTCTGGCCGGGACTGCATGGATCCCGGGCCAGGGCGCGAACCTTTGAAGTTTCAATAACACGGTACGACGGAGGGCTTTCCACATGGCGCGCGATCCCAAACACGACATCCTGTTCCAGCCGATCAAGATCGGACCCAAGACGCTGCGCAACCGGTTCTACCAGGTGCCGCACTGCATCGGCGCGGGTTCCGACAAGCCGGGCTTTCAGGCGGCACACCGATCGCTGAAGGCGGAAGGCGGTTGGGCGGGCATCAATACCGAATATTGCTCGATTCATCCGGAGTCCGACGACACGCATCGCCTGTCGGCGCGCATCTGGGATGCCGGCGACGTGCGCAACCTTCGCGCCATGACGGATCACATCCATCACTTCGGCTCCCTGGCCGGCGTCGAACTCTGGTACGGCGCCTCGCATGCACCGTGCATGGAATCGCGCGCCACACCGCGCGGCCCGAGTCAGTACGCCTCGGAATTCGAAACACTGACCTATTGCAAAGAAATGGACTTGGACGACATCGCCACCGTGCAGCAGTACTACGTCGACGCCGCACTGCGCTCACGGGACGCCGGTTTCGACATCGTCTATGTCTACGGCGCGCACTCCTATCTGCCGCTGCAGTTCCTGTCGCCCTACTACAACAAGCGCAAGGACAAATACGGCGGTTCCTTGGAGAACCGCGCGCGCTTCTGGCTCGAGACGTTGGAGAAGGTGCGCCGCGCGGTCGGCCATGATTGCGCCATCGCCACCCGCTTCGCAGTCGACACGTTGTATGGTGAATCCGGCATCGAGGTCGAGAATGACGGCATGAAATTCATCGGCCTGGCCGACTCGCTGGTCGATTTGTGGGATGTGGATGTCGGCGACATTGCCGAGTGGGGCGAGGACGCCGGTCCGTCGCGGTTTTATCAACAGGGCCACCAGGTGCCGTGGACCCGTTTCGTCAAGCAAGTGGCGAAGAAGCCGGTGCTCGGCGTCGGCCGCTTCACCGACCCGGAGAAAATGACCGAGATCGTGACCAAGGGCATCGCCGACATCATCGGCGCGGCGCGGCCCTCGATCTCCGATCCTTGGCTGCCGAAGAAAATCGAGGAAGGCCGCTACGACGACATCCGCGTCTGCATCGGCTGCAACGTGTGCATCTCACGCTGGGAAATCGGCGGGCCGCCGATGATCTGCACGCAAAACGCCACCGCCGGCGAGGAATATCGGCGCGGCTGGCATCCGGAGAAATTCCCGAAGCGCGGCTCCGAGGACTCCATCCTGGTGGTCGGCGCCGGGCCTTCCGGTTCCGAATGCGCCCGCGTCCTGTTGGAGCGCGGCTATACCGTGCATCTCTACGACACCGCAGCCAAGATCGGCGGTCACTTGAACTCCGTGGTCACGCTGCCCGGGCTCGGCGAGTGGGGCTATCACCGCGACTATCGCGAGTTGCAAATCAACAAGTTGGTGAAGAAGAACAAGCAGAGTCAGGTTGCACTCGGCCAAAAACCGATGACGGCCGAAACCGCCCTCACCTACGGCGCAGAGAAAATCGTCATCGCCACCGGTTCTTCCTGGAATACGGATGGCACCAATTGCCTGAGCCACGACCCCATCCCGGGTGCGGACGCCGCCAAGCCCGACCAACTCACGCCGGAACAGGTGCTCGAGGGCAAGAAAGCGCTCGGCAAGCGCGTCGTGATCTTGAATGCGGACACCTATTTCATGGCGCCGAGTCTCGCGGAAAAGCTCGCTGTCGCAGGACACGACGTCACCATCGTCACCGGGGTGCATTTGGCCAACTACATGCACTTCACGCTCGAGTATCCGAACATGATGCGCCGCCTGCACGAGTTGCACATCGAGGAGATGCACAACGTGTTCGCTTCGCGAATCGAAACGGGGCGTATCGAGGTGTATGACATTTTTGGCGACGGCTCCAAGCGCAGCTATCGCGGGCGGGGGCAATTGCCGCGCGAAGTGAACAAGAGCCAGCGCTGGCTCGAGTTCGACTCGCTGGTGCTCGTGACCGGACGGCATTCACACAACGCGCTGTACACCGAACTCAAGGGCCGCCACGGCGAATGGCAGAAGAACGGCGTCAAGGACGTGTACCTGATCGGCGATGCCGAAGCACCGCGCTTGATCGCCGATGCGACTTTCAGCGGACAGCGGTTGGCGCGCGAGATCGAGGAGGCGAAGGCGCAGCTACCGCTGCCCTATAAGCGCGAAGTGGCCGTCTGGGGCACAGCGCACATGCCGGGCGGAAGCTTCGAGCTCGAATACAAGATCTGATGAGCCGCTCGGACGCCGTCACTCGGATACTGTTCGAGGCCTTCGGTGCGGCCGAAGTGCGGATCTTCTACGTGATCGGCTACGCCGCGATCGCGGTATTTTGTTACGGCGTCTATGTTCAAGTGCGCAAATACCGGCGCGGCGCGGCCTTGGCGCTCGAGGGAGGCCTGTGGCCCCGCTGCGGCGCGATGCTGTCGTCGGTGCTTTCCCATCGCACCATCGAGCGCCGCGATCGGCCGGCGGGCGCCGCGCACCGGCTGATATTCTACGGATTTCTGCTGCTGTTCGCGGGCACCGCGACCATCACGCTGCAATACGACATTCTCGAGCCGCTGTTCGGCATCCGCTTCTGGCATGGCGAGTTCTATTTGGTGTTCTCGCTGATTCTGGACGTCGCCGGCGTTGCCTTGATCGCCGGCCTCCTCTACATGATGTACCGGCGCGGTTGGCTGAAGCCGCCCAAACTCGACTACGCGCGGCCGGATCGCGCGCCGGGCGATCCCGACTTCGACCGGCCGCAGTATCGGCGTGAGGATTGGGCCTTTCTCTGGCTGCTGTTGCTCATCGCCGGCACCGGCTACGTCCTCGAAGCCGCGCGGCTCGTGTGGCTGCAGGATCGCACCGAGGTTTGGGACACCCGCTGGTGGTCGCCGCTGGGAGCGCTGCTCGCAGCGGGCATGCGCGCCGCGGGGCTTGACGCAGCGTCCGCCGGCCTGCTGCGCCACGGGTTGTGGTGGTTTCACGGCCTGATCGCGCTCGTGCTCATCGCGTTGATTCCGTACACCAAGGTCAAACATATTTTCACGTCGGCAGCTTCCCTCATGGTGCGCGACCCCTTGGCCGCGCAACGGCTGCCGCGGATTCCCGAGTCGCAGCCGCAACCGGGCGCCGCCAAGATCACCGATTTGAATTGGAAGCAGCTGCTCAATCTCGATGCCTGCACCAAGTGTGGCCGCTGTCATGAAGCCTGCCCCGCGCGCGCCGTCGGCGCGCCGCTCTCGCCGCGCGATGTGATTTTGAGTTTGCGCGAATTCGCGCATGCAACGCTCGAGTCGGGCGCGATCCCCGCCGCCGCCGAACTCGACATTCACGGCAAAGCGCCGGGGCAGGTGGCCATGGAGACTCTCTGGTCGTGCCGCACGTGCATGGCGTGCGTCGAAATTTGCCCGGTCGCGGTCGAACACGTACCGATCATCGTGCAAATGCGCCGCAAGCTGGTCGAGGACGGTGCGATGGACCCCTTGCTCACCAAGACCCTGCAGACCATTCACAAAACCGGCAATTCATTCGGCGAATCCAAGCGCAAACGCGGCGGCTGGAGCAAGGCGCTGACCTTCCCGGTCAAGGATGCGCGCAAGCAGCCGGTGGATGTGCTGTGGTTTGTCGGCGACTACGCCTCCTTCGATCCGCGCAATCAAAAGGTCTCGCAGCTCTTCGCCACGCTGTTGCACGAAGCCGGCGTCGATTTCGGCATTTTATTCGACGGCGAATCGAACGCCGGCAATGACGTGCGCCGCGTCGGCGAAGAAGGCCTGTACGAGGTGCTGGCGCAAGCGAACGTCAAGGCGCTCGCGGGCGCATCGTTCAAGTCCGTGGTGACCACCGATCCGCACTCTTACAATACGATTCGCAACGAGTATCCCGACTTCGGCGGCCGGTATGAAATCGAGCACTACACGACGCTCACGAAGCGGCTGTTTGCCGAAGGGCGGCTGCAGGTCACCAAGCCGCTGAAGTATCGCGTGACCTTCCACGACCCCTGTCATCTCGGACGGTTCAACAAGGGTTACGACGCGCCGCGCGAGCTATTGGCGCTGCTCGGCTGTGAACTCGTCGAAATGGCACGCTGCAAGGCCAACTCGTTCTGCTGCGGCGCCGGCGGCGGCCGGATCTGGGTGCCGGACCCCGTGGGCTCGGAGAAACCGGCGCAGAATCGCATCAAGGAAGCCGCCGCCATTCCCGGGCTCGAGGTCTACGTGGTGAGCTGCCCGAAGGATCTCACCATGTTCGAGGACGCACTCAAAACCACCGGCAACGAGGGCAAATTCGTGGTCAAAGAACTCATCGAACTCATCCGGGAAGCCGTTCCCACGCGCGGTACCGAGGAGGCTCCCGCATGAAAATCCTGGTGGCCGTCAAACAGGTCGCGGCGCTCGACGAGGATTTTGCGATCCGCGACGACGGACGCGATATCGATCCGGATTTTTTCATTCGCGACCTCAACGAGTGGGACGACTTTTCGTTGGAAGAAGCCGTCAAAATTAAAGAAGCGGCTGCCGTACCGGTGGAAGTCGTTGCGCTCTCGGTGGGACCGGACGAGGTCGAGGAATCGCTGCGCAAGTGCCTGGCGAAGGGGGCGGATCGTGCGCTGCGTGTCTGGGACCCGGCCGTCGAGGACTCCGATTCGATCGCGATTGCGCGCGTGCTGGCGGCAGCCGCCAAGCGCGAGGCACCGGACCTGATGTTCGCCGGGGTGCAATCCTCGGATCAGTCCTTTGCGTCCACCGGCATCGCCGCCGCGGCGTTCCTCGGTTGGCCGCACGCGGCGGTGGTGAGTCACTTGAGCTATTCCCCCGGCTCCAAACTGGCCGTATTGCGCCGCGAGCTCGAGGGGGGCCTGTTGCATGAGGTCGAGGTCCAATGCCCGGCGGTGTTGACCATCCAGCTCGGCATCAACACGCCGCGCTACGCATCCTTGCGCAGTATCAAACAGGCGGCGGCGAAACCCATCGAGGTGCTGTCCCTGGCGGACGTCGGCCTGGCCGCCGGCGACGTCGGCGTTGCGGGCTCACTCTCGCGCGTGCGCCGCATGTACGTGCCGGACAAGGGCCGCGCACAATTGATCGAAGGCGGCGCCGCGCAACAGGCGGCACGCCTGGCCGAAATCATTCGCGAATTCACCGGAGCGGGGGCATGAGCGGCATACTCGTCATCGCCGAACAGCGGCGCGGCGAACTGCGCCCCATCTCGCTCGAATTGGTGAGCGCCGCGCAGGCTCTGCGCCGCAGCGGCGAGGCGGTGGCGGTTGCCATCGTGAACTCGGTTCCCGAGAACTTCGTCAAGGCGTTGAGCGTCGCCGGAGTCGACGAGATCGTGACCGTGCGGGTGGCAAGCGCCGAATTCGACCCGGATACATTCGAGTCTGCGATCGGCGCATTGATCGCCCAGCTCAAGCCCGACGTGGTGTTGGTCGCGCACAGCGTCGACTCCTTCGGCTATGCGGCGGCGCTCGCCGCACGCTTGAATCTGGGCTTCGCCACCGACGTATTCAATGCCGAGCGCGTCGACGGCGAACTCGTGGCGACGCGCGGCGGCTACGGTCAGAAGGTCAATGTCGAAGTGGACTTCCCGGGCAAGAGCGTGGTGCTGCTCGCGATCCGCGGGAATGTGTTCAAGGCACCCGATCAACCCGCTGCGCCGCGAGTGACGGAGTTCGAGGCGCCGGCACTGGCAAGCCGCGCCACGGGGCGCGAGTTCATTGAGTTGAGCGCGGGCGATGACGTCGACATGACCGCCGCCGAGTTCATCTTGACGGTCGGCCGCGGCATCGGCGAAGAGGCCAAGGTGGCCCAGTTTCGCGAGTTGGCGGATGCCGTCGGTGCAACCCTGGGTTGCTCGCGGCCGATCGCGGATGCCGGCTGGCTGCCGAAGAGCCGCCAGGTCGGCCAGTCCGGCAAAACGGCGAGCGCCTGCAAGCTGTACATCGCCATGGGTGTTTCCGGCGCCATCCAGCATCTGGCCGGCATGAAGCACGTCGGCACCATCGTCGCCGTCAACACCGACGCCGAAGCGTCGATTTTTAGCGTCGCCAAGTATGGCATTGTGGGCGACGTCTTCGAGATTGCCGAAGAGTTACGCCGCTTGTTCTAGGTATCTTTTTCAATTCTGCACGGAGTGCTTCGTATGAACTCGACCGCTGACGTCGCGGTAGTTGCAAGCGGCGTGAAGGGCGCGGGCCTGGAGCGCGGCATCGATTGGACCGGCGCCTTCTGGGTGGCGAGCGGCGTGCCGCCGTTGGTGCTGTTCTCCATTGGCGCCGTCGCAGCGACCGTCGGCAAGCTGTCGTGGGTCGTGTGGACGGCCTCGATCGCCATGGGCTTCATTCAGTCCTTTACCTACGCCGAAATTGCCGGATTGTTTCCCGACAAAGCCGGCGGCACCTCGATCTATGGCGCGATCGGCTGGGTGCGCTACGGCAAGCTGGTCGCGCCCATCTCCGTGTGGTGCAATTGGTTTGCCTGGTCGCCGGTGCAGGCGACGGGCTCGGCGCTGGCCGCAGGCTACATCTTGAGCGGACTGTTCGCTCCCGACGCCGCGATCAATACCTGGCAGATCACGCTGCTCGATCTCGGATCCTTGAAGACCGGCCTCAGCCTGCGCATCAATGCCGTTTTCATCCTCGGCGCCGTCATCTTGCTGGCGGTCAAGTTCATCCAGGACGGCGGCATCTTGCGATCGGCGAATACCACCAAAATCCTCGGCATCTCGGCGATGATCCCACTGCTCTTGATCGGCATCGTGCCGCTCCTCACGGGCGACATCGTCAGAGCCAATTTCTTTCCGCTCGCGCCGTTGGCACACGATGCCCTCGGCCGCGTGGCCGACGGCACCTGGAACATGGCGGGCATCACGGTGTTTGCGGCGGGCATGTTTCTCGCCGCCTGGTCGACCTATGGATTCGAAACGGCGGTGTGCTATACCGGCGAATTCAAGAATCCCAAAACCGACACCTTCAAGGCCATCTTCTATTCCGGCTTGCTGTGTGTGGTCGTGTACACGCTGGTGCCGTTTGCCTTCCAAGGTTATCTTGGACTTGGGTCCTTGGTGCACCCGGCGGTGATCGATGCCGCCGGCAGCATCACCACCCCGGCGCAATACAGCGGCATGCTGGCGCCGGAGATCAACAGCGGCATGGGCGTCGCGGCGGTCATGGCCAAGATGGTGCATGCCGGTCGGCTGGTGGGCGCGATTGTCGTGATCATGCTGATCCTGGCGCTGGTACTCTCGCTCATGACCTCGATGGCGGGTTCTTCGCGCACGCTGTATCAAGCGTCGCTCGACGGTTGGCTGCCCAAGTATCTCGCCAAAGTGAATTCCCACGGTGCGCCGACCAACGCCATGCTCACCAATCTCGGCTTCAATCTGCTGCTGCTGCTTCTGTCCGACTCGGTGTTCATCATCGGCGCCGCCAACATCGGCTATCTGATTTTCAATTTCCTGAATCTGAACGCGGGGTGGATCCATCGGCTGGACCGTCCGCGACAGGAGCGGCCGTGGCGCGCCCCGACCTGGATTCTGGCGGCGGGCGCGCTCTTGTCCTTCGTCAACCTCGCCTTCATGGGATTCGGCGCCAATGTGTATGGCTCGGGCACGCTCATGACCGGCTTGATCTTCGCGGCGCTGATCGTACCGGTGTTCGTCTACCGCCACTACATCCAGGACCAGGGCTCGTTCCCGCGCCAGATGGCGGATGATTTGGACATGGTCGACGGCGAACGCATCGTCAAGCGCGCCGGCATCTGGCCCTACGTCGTGCTGGCGTTGGGAGTCGCCGTGGTTTACGTGACTCATCGTCT
The DNA here is from genome assembly GCA_964422045.1 of uncultured Steroidobacteraceae bacterium. GTDB lineage: Bacteria > Pseudomonadota > Gammaproteobacteria > Steroidobacterales > Steroidobacteraceae > Bog-1198. Next base: position 13,762 of record CAYRAC010000012.1, on the reverse strand, counting down.
CGCGGTGTATTGAATGCTCGTCACCGGGATCAAAAGCAAGCCTGTGTATGCGCCGCTGCAGGCGGACGCGCGCGGCCGCTATCACTTGATGCTGGGCATGGGGGTGGGCGCCGCCCCGCTGCTGCGGGTGATCGCGGAGATGCGCGGCGCGGCGGCTGCCTCTCTCGAGAATACGCGGGTGCTGTTCGTGCCCGATGCCGCAGGCGGCACGGGCGCAGGTGCACCGGCCGGAGTCGAACAATTCCGGGACGCGGGGGTGGACCACGCAGACTCCTACGCCACCACCGCCGCCCTGCTCGAGGAATTCAGGCATAGTTTGGCAAGCTCGCTCATGGGCACGCGGCTGTATGTGGCCGGACCCGAAAGCTTCATCGGTCTTGCCATGAAGATCGCGCTCGAGTTCAATCTCAACAAGGATGAGATCCGCGCCGAAGAATGCGGCACCTTGGCGCGCCGCGTCTACTGTATTCACTGCCGCGCCACCACCGAAAACGTGCGCACCAACATCGTGCGTTGCGTCGGCTGCGAGCGCTGGCTGTTGGTCCGCGATCACTATTCGCGGCGACTGGCCGCGTATATGGGCGTCATGGTCGATGCCGAAGCACCGGGCGAATTGCCGCCGCTCGTGGAAGTGTTCTTGTGAGCGACGCGCAGACCCTCGCCGTCGAAGTCATCGGCATCGAACAAGTGACGCCGCTCATCAAGCATTTCAAGTTGGCGCCCGTCGGCGGCGGCGACCTGCCGGCGTTCTCCGGCGGCTCGCACATCATCGTCGTCATGCAAGGCGGCGATCGGGTGCACAAGAACCCGTACTCGCTGCTCAGCGCCCCGCATGAGTTGCAAACGTATGAAATCGGCGTGCGCCGCATGGAAGAGTCGCGCGGCGGTTCGCACTTCATGCACGACGCGGTCGCGGTCGGCAGCCGTTTGGAAATCGCGCATCCTGTCAATTTATTCGGTCTCGATAAGATCGCGCGCAAGCATGTGTTGATTGCCGGCGGCATCGGCATTACGCCGTTCCTCGCGCAACTCGAAGACTTGCATGGCGGCGGGGTTCCCTACGAGCTGCACTACTCGGTGCGCTCGCCCGAGCACGCGGCGTTCCTGGAGCGGCTGCGTGCCCGCGAGGGCGAGCGATTGCACATGTACTATGACAGCGAGGCACAGTCGATTCCGTTCGAGGCCATGCTCGCCTCGCAACCGCTCGGCACGCACGTGTACGTCTGCGGTCCGGCCGGCATGATCAAGCATGTCATCGCCACGGCGCACGCCTGCGGTTGGCCGGACAGCCACCTCCATTGGGAACAATTCAGCGCACCCCCGGTCGGCGATGCCTTCGAGGTATTCCTGGCACGAGCAAACCTCAAGGTGCACGTTCCGCCCGATCAAAGCCTGCTCGAGAGCATCGAAGCGGCGGGAGTGGAAGTGCCGTATCTGTGCCGCGGCGGCGTGTGCGGCTTCTGCCACACGCGGGTGCTCGAGCTCGACGGCGAGCTCATCCATAACGATCATTTTCTTTCGGATGCAGACAAGGCGAAGGGCAAGAGCATCATGCCCTGTGTGTCGCGGGCGCGCTGTCGGCGTCTGGTACTCGACCTGTAGCGCCTTGCAAGGAGCACTGATGAGCGCTGTGTTCAAACCTGACGAAACCTTCCGCGGCGATTTCACCTACCGCAACAGCCCCGAGGCCATTCGGCGCTTTCCGCTGCCCTTCCCCGAAGATGCCTACATGTACTCGGTGAACATCGAGCCGCATCTGCCCGGCCCGATTGGCTCGGTCACTG
>CAYRAC010000012.1:0-11968 GCA_964422045.1 uncultured Steroidobacteraceae bacterium | reverse complement strand
CCCGGCGTCGATGAATTTGCCGCCGTCCGGCGTGGCGATCACGCACACGTTCCATCCCTGGGCCTGGGCGTCCCGGACGAACGCGGTAAGCTCGCCGGCCGGCGGGGCGCCGCATGCGACGAGATAGAGGACGGGACGCGTATCGGCTGGCCCGATCGGTTCCTTCCACTGGGGATCGGCCACGGCCCGCTTGGATCGGTCACTGAATTTGCCTTCGACGTCGATGAGCACTATGTGGCGGAATGCCGCGAACGCGCCATCGTGCTCGCCGCCGAACCGCTGCGCTACCAGGCGCTGCCCCATATGTTGAGTTCGCAATGGGATTGCTTGGAACTGATCATGGAATCCCTCGCCAGGGACTACCCCGCGCACTTTTCGCTGTCGAAACGCGGCAATCGCTGGCATTGGATCAATCGGCCGTTGCAGATCGATCAACAGTTCACATTCGGCGATACTTCGAGCCTGCCGCGCGAGCCGCTCGACTACATCACGCGCCAGGCGCAGGGCGACTTCGTCGTCATGGATCAGCGCGAGGCAGATCTGTGGACCGAGGCCGGCATGGTGACGACTCAGGCCGACTGGTCATTGGACTTCGACATCGGCATGACATTCAAGGAATGGCATGGCCCGGTGCCGCTCGCGCACGAACTGCAGGTATTCGATCGGGCGTTGAAATTCCTGCTCAATCTTCGCTTGGGTCAGCCGGTGCGGCGGCTCAATTGGACCATGACGGTCAACCCGCGGCTCGACACGTCGCCGGAAAATTATCCGTTCTGGGGCACCGACCGTGCCACGGTCACGGCGGACAATGCCGGCGAGCGCGTGCACCTGCGCGTCGAGCTGCAGGGACTGTGGCGCCTGCCGCGCAGCAACGCCATCGTATTCGGCATTCGTTGCTACCTGATCAGCTTGCGCGAGCTGGCCACGGTGCCCAAGTGGGCGCGCCGTGTGCACCGGGTGTTGCGCGATCTGCACCCCGCGCTCATCGACTACAAAGGCTTGACGCGTTATCGGGACGCGGCGGTCAAGTGGCTGGCACCTTACGATGACGGCTCGCCCACCACCCCGGGCACCGGCCCTGAATGAACAACTCTGGAGGCATCTATGGCACTTAGCTGGCGTACTTCGGCTCTCGCCGATCGGCATCGCGCACTGGGCTCGAAGCTCGAGGATTGGAACGGCATGGGGACCGCTTGGACCTACTCGAAAGAGGTGGCCCAGGATCACGTGGCAATCCGCACCAAGGCGGGTCTCATGGACGTATCGGGGCTCAAGAAGCTGCACCTGGTTGGACCGCATGCGTCCGCCATACTGAATTACGCGACGACGCGCGACGTCACCAAGATCTATCCCGGCAAATCGGCCTACGCCTGCATGTTGAACGAGGCCGGTCATTTCATCGAAGACTGCATCCTGTACCGCATGGGTCCGAACTCCTGGATGGTGGTGCATGGCAGCGGCGCAGGTCACGAAACCCTGACGAAATATGTCCTCGGCCGCAATGCGGCCATGATCGTCGACGATGATTTGCACGATCTGTCGCTGCAGGGGCCGGTCGCGGTGGATTTTCTCGCGAAGCACGTGCCCGGCATACGCGACCTGAAGTACTTTCACCACACCCCCGCCACGTTGTTCGGACGTCCGGTCACGATCTCGCGCACCGGCTACACCGGAGAGCGCGGCTACGAGATTTTTTGCCGGGCCGAGGATGCCGGCGCCATCTGGGATACGACGTTGAGCGAGGGTAAGCCGCTCGGCATCATTCCCACCTGCTTTACGACGCTCGATTACTTGCGAGTCGAAAGCTCGCTGTTGTTCTACCCCTACGACATGTCGCAGATGTATCCCTTCGACAAGGATCCGCCGGGCGACAGTCTCTGGGAACTCGGCCTCGACTTTACCGTGAGCCCGGGTAAGAACGATTTCAACGGCGCGGACGCGCACGCCCGCCTGCAAGGCAAGCAGCGCTTCAAGATCTTCGGCTTGTTGATCGAGGGCAAGAGCGCTGCGGACATGGGCGACCTCGTCTACTCCGGCGACAAGAAAGTGGGCGTGATCACCTGCGCCATGGTGTCGAGTTTGACCGGCAAGTCGATGGCCATCGCGCGCCTCGATGTCCCCGTGGCAGTGCACGGAACCCGGCTCGAGATCCGCGGCAAGAACCTCAAGGCCGCGGCGACGGCACATTCCCTGCCCTTCGACGATGCGGAGAAGAAGAAGCGCACCGCGGTTGGCTGAGATGCGGGCAAGTTACGCCGCGGCGTGCGCGCCTGCCGCGCAACGCCGCCGCTGCGGTCTCATTGCAGGTGTGAATTGTATTTCTTACAAGCAGGTGCCTTGCGCCTCTGATGTCGTAGGTACCAAAACGCCCGGATGCATGGGAGCATTACGCCGACAACGGATGCAAACCGGGATGAACAACAATCATGGCCTGCAAATCGAGCGTGACGTTTTTCTTTGGACGTGCTCTCGGTGTCGTGACCCTGCTCGCCGCACTGGGTCACGCTGCTATCGCTTTCGGTGACGCGTCGGCAGAGGATCTGACCCAGATGTCGCTCGCCGACCTCGCCAAAATCGAGGTCACCTCGGTCTCCAAAACGAGCGAGGCTCTGCAGCGCGCGCCCGCCACGGTCTATGTCATCAGCCATGACGATATCGAGCGATCCGGCGTCACCAACGTGCCCGAGGCGCTGCGTTTGGCGCCCAATCTGCTGGTGACCCAGACCTCCTCCAGTGCCTATGTGATCTCGGCCCGGGGATTCAGCGGCAACCCGAACTCGCAGAATTTTTCGAACAAGTTACTCATCTTGATTGACGGACGCAGCGTTTATACGCCGCTGTACTCGGGGATCTACGCGAATACGCTCGATGTCATGTTGGAAGACATAGACCGGATCGAGGTGATCAGCGGTGTGGGTGCGACGCTCTGGGGCGCCAATGCGATGAACGGAGTCATTAACATCATCACGCGCGCCTCCTACCTGACGCAAGGTTCGTTCGTCGATGTCGCCGCCGGCGATCAAGAGCAACTCGGCGCGGCCCGTTACGGCGGGCGAATCGATCCGGATGCCACCTTCCGTGTCTACGGGTTTGGCTTTCACCGAGAAGCGCTGCAACTCGCCGACGCTTCCAGCGCTCGTGACGGCTGGTCCAAGGGCCAAGCAGGTTTTCGCGCCGATTGGACCACCGAACATGACTCTGTCACGGTGCAGGGGGATTTCTATCGGGGCACCGAGAACGTCTTGGACAGTGCCGACGGCTCGCTTCTCGGTGCGAACCTCGTCACGCGCTATCAACATCAAGGCGCGATCGTCGGCACGCAGGCTCAAGCCTACATCGATCAAACGGAACAGTTCGCTCCGGCAGGTGGCACCGCCTTTGTGGTGCACACTTATGATTTTGAGCTGCAGCAAACAATCGCCGCGAATTCGCGAAATCGGGTTGTCTGGGGTGGTGGCGAGCGGATCTACAGTTACGGAATCACGAATACGCCTACGTTTTTATTCGAACCAGCACATCGGGATCTGAACCTTGGCAATGTATTCGTGCAAGACACCCTCGCCTTGACCGGCACGCTCAGTGCCGTGTTGGGTGTCAAACTCGAAGATGACCCTTTCTCCGGATGGACGCCGCTGCCGGACGCTCGGCTTTCATGGGCGATGACGGATCATGCGACCTTGTGGGCGGCCGCCTCGCGGGCGATCCGCTCCCCCACTCCGTTCGATACGGAAGTCATCGAGAAACTCGGCACCATTACCTACTTGGCAGCCAATGCGCAGTTTCGTCCTGAGGAGGTGCGCGCGTATGAGATCGGCTCGCGCTTGCAGCCGAGCACTGACATGTCGCTCACGATAGCCGGGTTCTACAATGCTTATGATGATTTGCGCACGGTGGATCCGGCATCCGCCACGGTGTTTCTGCCGCTGTATTGGGGTAATTTCATGCGCGGCGACACGTATGGCCTCGATGCCTGGGCCAACTGGCAACTCACGGACTGGTGGCGGCTCTCCCCCGGCGTGAGCTGGGTACGTGAACGCTTGGCATTCAAGCCGGGAGCCAGTGAGCTGCTGGGGGTCGGCCAGGCGGCCGATGATCCGAGCTCGCACGCGAGCCTCGCCTCCTCCATGAGTTTTTCGCATCACGTCAATTTCGACGCCTCGTTGCGTTATGTGGGGGCTTTGCCGGGCCCTGCATTGCCGCACTATTACGACCTCGACGCGCGTCTCGGCTGGCAAGCGAGCCGTGCCGTCGAACTGTCGATACGCGGCGCGAATTTGCTGCACGCACGACATTTCGAACTTCCGGCGACAGCGGGCGAACAAATCACCCGTAGCCTCATCGCGGAGGCACGGCTCAAGTTCTGAACATGGATGCGCTTCACCACTCCGTTCGCTCATTCGGCGCCGTCGCGTTACTCCTCGGCTCACTGGCGGCAACCTTTTCGATGGACCCAGCGTGTGCCGCCGAGCATTCAGAGGACGCCGTGAAGGCAGCCTATCTGTATCGATTCGCCGGCTACATCGACTGGCCGGATCGAGGCTCGGTCGAAACACCCTTCATCATCGATGTACTCGGCGCTCCCGGGATCGTCCAGGAATTACGACGCTTGCTGCCAGGGCATCCCGTCAACGGTCGGGTGGCGCAGGTACGCGAGATTACCGACGCTCGCGACCTCGGCAGCGCTCGGATCGTGTATGTCGCCGCGGGACATGCAGACCTGCTGCGCTCTTTGCTGCCGCAGGCGAGCAGTGCGTCCATGCTACTCGTGACGGACGAGGAGGGCGGCTTGAGCAGCGGCAGTACGCTCAATTTCCTGACCGTCGACCGCAACGTTCGCTTCGAAGTGTCGCTGACGGCCGCCCAGCGTTGCGGACTGAAAATTAGCTCCGAGCTGCTCGGGGTCGCGATTCGCGTCCAGGGCCGGGCGGCGAGCGGATGAGCCGCGCACTGCGCTTCTTTGCACCGTTGCCGAGTTTCGTCGGCGTTCGCAACACCGTGCGCGGCAAACTCATGCGCGTCGTGCTCATCACCACGCTGATTGCCCTGTGTATCGCCGGCATAGCGATGCTCACGGTCGATTTGAGTCGCTACCAAAAATCGTGGGCATCCGATTTGTCGACGGAAGCGTCCATACTCGCCGTCTCGATCGCTCCGGCGCTCGCCTTCAACGATCACGAGGCGGCGGTGCGCAACATATCCGCGCTCAAAGCCAGGCCGCTGGTCATGGCGGCGGCGCTCTATTCGACTGATGGCACCGTATACGCATCTTTTGTGCGCGACGGCGCGTTGCCGATCCCCAGCCAGCCGCCGCCAGCAGGGATCCGCACATCCGGACAGCGGGTCGAATATGCGCGACAGATCGAGCGCAATGGCGAAATCCTCGGCACGCTCTACTTGCGAGCCCGATACGATATCGCGGGGCGAGTAGCGGCCTATCTCGGAATATTCGCGCTGGTAACCCTTCTTGCCGTTGCCGTGGCTTACCTTTTGTCCCGGCGACTGCAACGAGGCATCACCGAGCCGCTCGATGCCATGGCGGTCCTGGCACGCACGATCGTCACCCGCCGGGATTATTCCCTGCGTGTCAAGCAGACCTCGGACGACGAGATCGGCGTGGTGGTCGATGCCTTCAACAACATGCTCGAAGAGGTGGACACCCGATCTCGCGCCTTGCAGGAGTCTAACCGGGCCTTGGAGGACTCCAACCGGGCGCTGACGGAGGAGGTCGAAGTTCGCAAGTCAACGCAAGCGGCGTTGAATCTCGCCACAACGCGTCTCGAGAGCACGCTTGCCGCCGCGGAGATCGGCACCTGGTGGTGGGACATTGAGAAAAACGACTTCACCGCCGATCGAAATCTCACCGCGATTTATGGCCTCGATGAGCGGGCGCTGAATGGCTCCCCGGATTTGCACTATCGGCACATCCACCCGGATGATTTGCAGACGGTCAAGAAGTCCGAGCGCGACGCGTTGGCCTCCGGGGTGTTCGCCTCGACCGAGTTTCGCGTCCAGCTCGCGAACGGCACCGAGAAGTGGATGGCCCGGCGTGGCAAGGTCCAGTTGGACGAGCATGGCAAGGCCGTTTTTATGTCCGGTCTGCTGATCGACATCACGGCGCAGAAAGCGGCCGAGAAAGCGCTGCGCACCAGCGAGAAGCTGTACCGAGCGATCGGCGAGTCCATCAACTATGGGGTATGGGTCTGCGACCGGCAAGGTCGCAATGTCTACGCGAGCGAATCGTTCTTGCAGTTGATCGGCTTCACTCAACAGCAATGTGCGGATCTCGGGTGGGGCGAGGCGCTGCATCCCGATGACGCCCCAGCGACGATCGCGGCTTGGGAGGAAACCGTCAGAACCGGCGCTGTGTGGTATCGCGAACATCGCGTCCGCGGCCGCGACGGCCTCTATCATGCCGTCTTGGCTCAGGGCGTTCCGATTCGCGGCGAAGATGCAGAGATTTCAGGTTGGGCGGGCATCAACCTGGACATTAGTCGCTTGAAGTCGACTGAGGAGGCGCTGCGCCTCGCCGACCGGCGAAAAGACGAATTTCTCGCCACTTTGGCGCATGAATTGCGCAATCCGCTTGCACCAGTTCGACACGCAGTCAAGGTCCTCGAGTCCAAAGCACTCAAAGCCGAGCAAGATCAATGGGCGCGGGACGTCATCTCGCGTCAGGTGCGCCGCATGGCACTGTTGCTCGATGATCTCCTCGATGTGTCGAGAATCACCCAAGGGCGCCTCGACTTGAAGATCGAAACTGTGTCGTTGAATTCGATCGTTGACGCGGCGGTGGAGACGGCGCGCCCGCTCATCGACACGAGGCGCCATCGTCTGACGATCGAGCTGCCGAGCGAACCTCTCATGTTGAGAGTCGATCCGCTGCGCCTGTCGCAATCCTTGTCTAATCTTCTCACGAACAGCGCCAAGTACACGGATGAGGGGGGTCGGATCATCCTGCGCGTTGCGCTAGCCGCAGATGCACTCACTCTATCGGTCGAGGACACCGGCATTGGGATCGAGGCAGAAGCCCAAGCCGGTCTTTTTGAAATGTTCTCGCAAGTCAGGTCTGCCATTGCGCGCTCCGAGGGCGGGTTGGGCATCGGCCTCGCATTGGTGAAGGGACTCGTTCAATTACATGGCGGCACGATCCGCGTGCAAAGCGCCGGCGCAGGTCGCGGCAGTGAGTTTGCGATTCGCCTGCCGCGGTCGATCGTGGTGCCAACGGCGCTGCAGGCCGCACCAGGCTCGACGGCGCAGTCGGATCAAGCGTCGGGGCAGCGAGTGTTGCTCGCCGACGATAATCGCGATGCGGCAGACAGCCTTGCTATGCTGCTGGAGATGAATGGTTACCGCGTCACAGTCGGTTATAACGGCGAGGATGCGTTGCGGCTCGCCCGACAGTTGCTGCCGAACGTCATGATTCTCGATATCGGGATGCCGGATATCACGGGCTTTGAAGTTGCGCGGCGTGTTCGGCTGGAACCCTGGGGTCGAGATGTGTATCTGATTGCGGTCACCGGATGGGGACAGAAGGAAGACAAAGCTCTCGCCATCGCTTCGGGATTCGACCACCATTTAACCAAGCCCGTCGATCCGGATGAGGTCGAAATCGTGCTACAGACTTTCTTCAGGCGGCAGCTCGGCCCTGATGTGCCCGCTTCCTGACATGAACGTGCCGATCCCCGACATCCTCGATGCCGCAGCCCAGGCATATATCAATGCCCGATGCAGTGCCGCGTACTTGCACGACATGCGCGGCGAGCTGCAAACTCTCGGTAGTTGCATTGAGCTGTTGAGCCGCGGGGCTGCACAAAATCCGGCGCCCGACCTCGTGCTCAAATGGTCGGCGCTCGCCAAGCGCGCCATGGAGAGGCACGGGCGTTCGCTCAGCGACACCCTTCACCACATGACTCTGCAGCAGGACGAGGGCGCCAGCGATGTCGATCTGGGCGTTTTGATTCAGGATGTGATCAAGCTTTTGCGCAACGACGCCGCTGGCAAATCCGTGAAATTCAATCTGGAGCTTGACCCAAACCTCGTGATTTCGACGCTGGCACAGAAGTGCAGACTGTCGATCTTGGGCCTGTCGGTGTCCATACTCGACACAGCCGCTGCGGGCGCGATCATCGATCTACGGGCGAAGCGCGACAATGGGCTCGCTTGCATTGAATTCTCATCCGCTTTGGCGTTTCCCGCGCCCGCCTCCCTGCCTGAACTGTGTTCAGACTCCACCAGGGAGCGGATGGGATCTTTGGAATTATTCCTGGCCTACGCATCTCGATGGGCCGCGAATGGCGGCGGTCGGCTTGCGGTGTCCGATGAATCTGACGCACCCGGGAAGGTGATGATTCGCTATCCTCTATGAGGCCTCAGCTCACTAACATCGCCTCCAGCGCATCGGGGTCGACCGGTTTCGTCAGGTGACGGTCAAAGCCTGCCTCGATGGCCAGTTGCCGGTCGCTCTCCTGCCCCCACCCGGTCAACGCGATCAGCCGGATGGCCGTGCCCCACGGTTCTTGGCGTAGCGCTTGAGCGACTTCGTAGCCGTTGAGTTGCGGCATGCCGATGTCTAAAAGCACGGTATCGGGCCGGAAGCTTTGAGCCACCGACAAAGCGGCCCGGCCGTCGTGGGCGACACGCACGTCGTGTCCGCCCATTTCGAGGATCATCGCCAGACTGTCAGCGGCATCTTGATTGTCGTCCGCGACCAAGATCCGCCGACCGACGCGCGGCGGCACGGCGCTGTCGGGCGCGGACGCTCTAGTAGAGTCGGCGATTACCGGCATCTTCACAATGAACTCACTCCCTTGCCCCAGGCCCTTGCTCTTCGCCTCGACCGTGCCGCCGTGCAATTCGATGAGCCCACTCACGAGCGCGAGACCGATCCCCAGGCCGCCTTCCGAGCGGGTTCCCGCGCCTTCGACTTGCGAGAACATGGCAAAGATGTCTTTGAGCGATTCGGCAGGAATACCGATACCGTTGTCCTTGATCGACAAACACAACCTCCCGTCCTCGATGCGAGCGGCAAGCCTGATGTGGCCGCCCGCATCGGTGTATTTGGCGGCGTTCGTCAATAGATTGCTGATCACCTGAGACAGACGCAGCGGGTCTGCCTGCAGGGTGATCGGCTGCGACGGCAGCGTCACGCTAAATTGATGGCTCTTGCTGTCGAGCAGCGGGCGCGCCGCCTCAATGGCGGAGTCGATTACGTTGTTCAGTGAGATGCGCTCTTTTTTCAGCTCGAGCTTGCCCTGTGTAATGCGCGCGACGTCCAACAGATCATCGAGCAATAGCGCCATGTGTTTGACTTGGCGCTGAATCACACTGCGCGCCCACTGCAGCTGGTCAGGCCCCAGTTTCGCGGCGTTCAGCAATTGCGCCGCATTGCGGATCGGCGCCAGCGGGTTGCGCAATTCGTGCGCTAAAGTGGCCAGAAATACGTCCTTGCGCTGATCGGCTTCGCGCAGTGCGATCTCGGCCGTCTTGCGATCCGTGTCGTCAAAGAACACCCCGACGCTGCGCACCGGCTCGCCCGCCTCATCGTACAGAAATCGGCCAAAGACCCGCAGCCAGCGCACCGCGCCGTTATCGGCACGAATGATTCGGTACTCCTGTGAATACAGAGTCTGAGTGTCGCGGGACTTTGCAAGCGCTGTCTCGACGCTCGCGAGATCTGCGGGGTGTATGCGGCTGCGCCACAATTCGTAGGTCGCAAGTTTCGACTCGTCCGGCTTAAGACCAAGCAACGTGTAATGCGATCGACTCCACCGCAATTCCTGCGTCCGCAGGTCGAGATCCCACGTCCCCATGCCGGCTTCATCGATGGCGATGCGCAGCCGCTCCTCGCTCACCTTGATACGCTCGCTGGCGGCGCGGCGCAGCCGACTCAAGCGAATGTGGGTCTCGACGCGCGTGATCAATTCGCGGGCGCTGAACGGTTTGATGAGATAATCGTCCGCGCCCACGTCGAATCCTTCGATACGCGCTTCCTCGCCCGCGCGCGCCGATAGCAGTATCACCGGCATGTCGCCGAGCGGCCGCGTGCGCATGGCCTTCAACAGGCCCAAACCATCCAGCCGCGGCATCATCACATCCGACAACACGAGGTCGGGTCGAACGCCTGAGTCGAGTAACTCCAGCGCGTTCTGGCCATCTTCGGCGCACACGACCGCGAAGCGCGGCTGCAGCAGCCGCGTGATGTACTCGCGCATGTCGCGGTTATCATCCACCAGAAGGAGCGTCGGCTTGTTGGCGGGGTCGCTGTGCGGCGGTGACGGTTCGACTCGAGTGGCGGCAAGGAAATTGCCGCTTTGCTCCAGACTTTCAAAATCCGGCAACCATCGCTCGGCTTCTGCGACGAACGCTTGCGCGCCACTGCCGCTCGTAGACCGGATGCTCGCCGGCGGCACCTGAGCCTTGGGCAGATGAGCGTCGCCAAACGGAATGCAGACACGAAAACTGCTGCCTCGTCCTAAGGTACTCTCGACTTCGATGGTTCCGCCGTGCAATTTGACGAGCTCGCGCACCAGGGATAGACCGATTCCGGAACCCTCGTGAGTGCGTCCATTCGCGCCGGGAACGCGATAGAAGCGATTGAACAGCTGCGGCAACGCCTCGGGCGGTATACCGGTACCGGTATCGGCAACCACCAGCTCGACGCCGCCGTCCCGCGCGCGCAGCTCGAGACGGATTTCTCCCTCAAGCGTGTATTTGAAGGCGTTTGATAGCAGATTGAGTACTATCTTCTCCCACATCTCCGGATCGACCAGGACCGTTTCGGCAAGCGCGTCGCACCTGACCGAATAGCGAAGGCCGGCTCGTTCCATGGCCGAGCGAAACACGCTCGCCAGCTCCCGGGTGGTGCCGGCAAGGTCGGTCGGCACATACTGTGCCTGGGCCCGCCCTGCTTCAATGCGCGAGAAATCGAGCAATGTATTGACCAGCTTGAGTAGCCGAAGCGCGTTTCTGTGCGCAGAGTCGAGTGCCTCTCCGCTCAATCCCTCTGCCGGCTTGCGCAGAGCCTCCTCGAGGGGACCCAAGAGCAGGGTCAGCGGTGTCCTGAATTCATGGGATACGTTCGAGAAAAAGGCTGTTTTTGCGCGATCGATTTCCGCCAACGCTTCGGCGCGTGCGCGCTCCGCCTCGTAGGACTGGGCATCCGCAATCGCCGCGGCGAACTGTCGAACCAGAAGATCGAAGAATCCTCGATAGGCATCATCGAGAGGTCGGCGCGGCGACACGCCGGCGATCAATACCGCGATGCTTGTCGATGAACCCTGCTTGACGGGCAACACCATCGCCTGATGAACGCGATCGGGCCACAGTTGCGAAGCGATGGATTGCGCGCCGCTCGGCGCTAGTTCGACGACTTGCGGGGCACCGCTGTCGATCGCCTCGGCAATAGGCCACGGGCCTGCGCGGTCGGCTACCTCAATCTGCGCCGGTAGCAGCAGATTCGGGATACCGCCGAAATGGTGGGCGAGAATCAGGCGCTGTTGCGATTGATCGACGAGATATAACGAGGCAAAAGCCACATCGAACGGATTGTCCGCGACCACACCGATCAGCCGCCGACAGGCTTCCTCGGTGGTCTCGGCTCTGGGGGATGCCGCGAGGTCGCGCAGCACCCGCAGACGACGTTCGCCGATCACCCGCTCCGTCACCTCGGTCACGACGCACAGCATGCCGGCAATCCGGCTGTTGTCGTCGTAGATCGGACTGTAGGAGAAGGTGTGGTAACTCTCCTCCGGATAGCCGTAGCGCTCGAGGAACAGCGGCAGTCCTTCATCCCACGTCGCCCGCCCTTCGGTCAGAACTCGTTGAATGCGCGGACCGATATCAGGCCAGATTTCTTCCCAGACCTTATCCGAGCGCGCGCCGAGCACCCAGTCGCGCTTCATGCCGACGGTAGGTAGATAGGCGTCGTTGCAGAAAAAAGTAAGATCGGGACCCCATAGCATCCACATCG